>JBAYFW010000063.1:0-6098 GCA_041667005.1 Minisyncoccota bacterium
GATATCAAAAAAAAGAACCTGACTATCCAGTCGCTCGGCAACGATATCGTAAAAAAGGAGTCGATTATCAGCGATTTGGAAGAAAGGATAAGCGACGGTAGGGAGTCGCTGGCCCAGATTTTGCGCAAGACGAACGAGCTTGACGACAACTCTTTGCCGGAAATAATCCTCTCCGAGTCCAGTTTGAGCGGATTTCTGGAAGACTTGGACACTTTCCAGTCCGTCCGGGAAAGCCTCAAGATAACATTCGACGAACTCAAAAGCTACAAAGCCTCGACCACCGCCGAAAAAGCGACCCTCGATTCCAAGCGCAACGCCGAGATGGATGCCCGCTACGCCATCCAGCAGCAGCAAAGAAACATCCAGAGCAACCAGGCGGAACAAAAGCAGCTGCTCGCCATAAGCAAAGGCAATGAAAAATCCTATTCGACCCTTCTGGCCCAAAAGCAGTCGAGGGCGGCTCAGATCCGAGCAGCCCTTTTCTCTCTTCGTGATGCCGCGGCTATTCCTTTCGGCCAAGCTCTCCAATATGCTACTTTGGCCTCCAAGAAAACCGGCGTTCGGCCGGCCCTGATCTTGGCTGTTATCACCCAGGAATCGGCTTTGGGCGCCAACGTCGGCAAGTGTTATGTTACCAATTTCCAGACCGGCGATGGAGTCAACGCCAAGAGTGGCTCGGCGGTTTCCGGTGTCATGAGTCCGACTCGGGATGTTCCCGGTTTCCGGGTTATCCTCTCGGCTATCGGCGGCGAGCCAACCAAGCAGGTCGTCTCTTGCCCTCTCGATATCGGCTGGGGCGGAGCGATGGGTCCGGCCCAGTTTATCCCTTCGACCTGGCTTCTCATGAAAGGCGAAGTCGCTTCGGCTTTGGGAATTTCCGGTATGCCGGACCCTTGGAACCCGGCTCACGCTTTCATGGCCTCGGCTATGTACCTTTCCAACCTCGGTGCAGGGAGCGGTACCTATACGGCGGAAAGGAATGCCGCCTGCAAGTACTATTCCGGCCGGGCTTGCGGTCTGGTCAAAGGCAATACGACTTATGGTAATAGTGTTGTCGCTAAAGCTGATAACATACAGAGGACGATGATTGATCCGTTGCAGGGGTTGTGATCCTTGGAGTATATTTGCATCGCACTATTAGTATTTTTTGCATTTTTAACTTTGCACTAGATCGTCAGTATAACCGGTATCACCATCGGCCTCTTAGCCGTCTTATTGAGAAGGAACTTCGATACCGCATCGGTGATATTATCTTTGACAAAGTCGACATTGATGGGATTTTGGCCGCGGGTTGATTTCTCGATGGTGTCTTTGATGAGTAAGCGCACTTCGTGCAAGAGATCCTGGGATTCGCGTAAGTAGACGAAACCGCGGGAAATGATATCGGGGGATTTCTTGAGCTTACCGTTCGAAGAGTTGATGATGCCGAAGATGATGAAGATGCCGTCCTGGGCCAACATCTGACGGTCGCGGATAACCACATCCTGAACATCGCCGACTGAGAAGCCGTCGACTAAGACCAAGCCGGAAGCGGCCTTCTCGGCCAATTTGACAATCTTAGTGCCGTCATTCTGGATTTCGATAATGGAACTGTTGTCGGGGATGACAACGTCCTCTTCTTTGAGGCCGTTGGCTTCTTTGGCAATGTCGCCGTGGACGCGGAGCATGTAGTGGTAGCCGTGAATAGGAACGAAGAATTTGGGATGAATCTTTTTGTGGATCCAGGCCGTCTCATCGCGATTGGCGTGGCCGGAAGAGTGGACATCGGCGATCCGATAATGAATGATCTTGGCACCCTGGCGGGAGAGATTGTCTTTGAGTTTTTGGACAGCTCTTTCGTTGCCAGGAATAACCGATGAAGAAAGCATGACGGTGTCACGGGGCGTGATCCGGATTTTGGCGTGGGTCTTGTTGGACATTCGCATCATAGCCGCGAATTCATCGCCCTGGGCGCCGGTAGCTAAGATGACAATTCTTTCTGGCGGGAAATTTTCGATTTCGTCGGTCGAGATCATCGTGCCTTCCTTGGCTTTCATGAGACCGAGGTGCTTACAGATTTCTAGGTTGGACTTCATGCTCCGGCCCTCAACAACGACTTTCTTGCCGTACTTTTCGGCGAAATCGATAATCTTCAGAAGGCGCTCCAGGAGGGAAGAGAAGGTGGCGATAATAAGACGTCCCTGGACATTCTTGATAATTTCTTCAATGTTCTTGTGGACGACTTTCTCAGGAATGGAAAAGCCGGGGTTCTCGACGTTAGTTGAGTCAGCCATGAGGAGCAGGGTTTTGCTCGCGCCTAGCGAACTTGGAGTATTGATTCCGGAGCCGGCGGAAGCGATCGGAAAAGCGCGGTCGTATTCGGCTTCTTCTTCAGCTGTTGGAACGCCATCAACGTGGTCAAGTTTAAGGTCGCCGGTATGGACGATTGAGCCGTAGGGTGTCTCGATGATGATACCCATGGCATCGGGGATTGTGTGAGTAACGGCGAAGAATTTGACCCGGAGTTTGCCAATGGTGATCGTCTCATTCTTTTCGACCACTTTGACGTCGAGTTTGGGCAAATGCGGGAATTCTTCTTGGCGCTTCAAGATGAGCACAGAAGTCAAAAGCCTGGTATAGAGGGGCGGATTGCCGATCCGAGGCATGATATAAGGGATACCGCCGATGTGGTCAAGGTGGCCGTGAGTAATGAGAACGGCTCGGATTTTCTCGCGGCGCTCTTCAAGGTATTTGGTATTAGGCAAAATATAGTCGATGCCGGGAGTGTTTTCATCCTTAAATTGAAAACCGATATCGATAACGACAATGTCGTTGCCATATTCAATAGCAGTCATGTTGCGGCCGATCTCTTCAACGCCACCCAAAGGAACGATTCGAATTGAGTTCGCCGCTAAGGGTGGAATAGTTCCACCCTCGGTTTTGACTTGAGTGGCGCCGCCGCGGCTCGGACCACCCCGCTTCATCGGACGGGACTCTTTACGAATAACATTCATCCTGGCTCCGGCAATATGGCGGAGAACTTCCGGGTGCTTACGAGCGCCTTTGCCTAGGACCAGGCGGTGGCCATTGTTGAGGTTAGTTTGACCAATATTATTAAAGAAGCGCCGCGGCGGCTGGTTGGCCGGAGTGGCTGAGCGATTGACTTTGGGGTTTGGTTGTTGATTATTCATGGTTGTTATTGGCAAATATTTTCCAGACTTTTTGGGTCTTCATATACCAGTTCTCGACTGAATTAAAACGATCGGATGGCAAGGTAATGTCGTTCAAACTAATTCTCTTCAAAGCTGAAGGAACAACGTAAATGAAATCCGGAGAATAAAGGAAAGCGGCCGGGAAGTCATCTTTTATAAGCTGATTCAAGCTCTGGTATTTGGCCATTCGAGTCGATTGATCACTGGTTGCTCGGATTTCTTCGAGAAGCTTGTCAACCTTGCTATTGGTATACATCGAAATGTTAAGGCGCGGTGGGGTTCTCTGTGAGGAATGCCAGAAGGCGTAAATATCACGATCTTTACCGATCAATTCGCCGAAGAGCAAAGCATCGTATTTTCTGGTTCGGATAACATTCTGATAGAGATCAGCCGGTTCGAAGATTTTGACACTGACAGTGGCGCCGAGACTGGTCCAAGTTTTCTTGACCAGATCGGCAACCTCTTTGAGATCAGGAGTATCGGCGGTGAAGATTTCCAGGGAGAGAATCTGAGTTGAGTTCTTGGTGCCTTTCTTCTCGTATATTCCGGTTGAGGGATTCTTCTTCCAGCCTGCCTTTTCCAAGATCGCTCGGGCCAGACTAAGAGTGTCCGTGGCATTTCCGGTGTTTATTGAACCGGTCAAAGTCAAAAGGCCGCTTGTTGCTGTCTGGCTAGAAGCTGGCTTTTGATCAAGCAGACCATCGGGCAAAGGCCCGTCAATCGCTTCTCCAAAATTACCAAGGACGCTCTTGACTAGGGCTCCGCGGTCAATCGATTGACTGAGAGCTTGGCGGACAGCCGCGTCTGACAGAACAGGATTTTCGACCTGATTAAAGAAGATACCGAAGATCCGGGGCAGAGTTGAAGAAATGATGTTATAAGAATGGGTCTGGTCCTGATTGCCGGCTAGTTTCGTTGCTGCTTCGGGCGAAACGGCTGCCAAACTGTCGATCTGGCCGTTTTCGAGTGCAGCCAGGGCTGATTCGTTATCAGTGAAGAAGTGGAAAGAAATATTTTCGAGGAAAGGTTTAGGACCGTAATAGTCACCAAAGCTTGTCAGCTTGTAAATAGTCGGTATGGATTTGGAATCGCGATTGACGACTTCTTCACGATAGGGTCCAGAACCGATAGTCTCGATATTGCGTTCATTGAAGTTAAATTGTTCATTGCTGACGCTGGACCATAAATGTTTCGGCAAAATTCCGATTACTGTGTTAGTCAGAAAGGGGCTATAAGCTTGTTTCAGATTAAACTTGATTTGGCTTGGCGAGACAACCGTTACAGAGACATCTTTCCAATCGGCGTTGCGGGGGCTTTTTAGGGCCGGGTCTTGAATCTTTTGGATGGTGAAGGCTACGTCCTCGGCCGTGAGTTCAGTGCCGTCATGGAAATACAGGTTCTTTTTGAGGTTAAAAGTGTAGCTTAGACCGTCAGGAGAGATATTGTAGGAAGCGGCCAAATCAGGTACCAGATTTTCACCGGAGTATTTCATTAGGCCGGAAAAGACTAAAGCCGAGATGTCCCGGTCAACATCAGTGACGGCCAAAACGGGATTGATAGTATGAGGTAGACCGACCACTCCTTCCCGGAGCTCACCACCGAAAGCTGGTACTTCGACTAAGAAATAATTGCTGATCGAGAAGGCCATAGTGATAGCCGTTACGCCAGCCACTATAGCTAGGAGACCGAAAACCGTTTTCTCGGTGGCCGAAAATTGGCGCAAGTAGCCAAGGATTTTCGAGCTACCTTTTAAACTGAGTTCTTTTTGGTGGTTAAAGTCGGTCACGAGAGGTGAGTCCTATTTGCTACTTGACTTTTGTATTAGGAGATACTGTTAATTTAGGGGCAAGAGATTGATAAGAGCGGAAAGACCAAAAAGAATGGCGATGACAATGGTCGAATTGAAGAGGATCTTTTCCAGGCCGCGGCGAGTTCGGAAAGCCGAGCTGAAATTGTCGCTGCCGCCGAAGGCCCCGCCGACCTGGGCGCCGGTTCGCTGAAGTAGGATGGCGATAACAAGAAGTACCGACAGAATGATCTGAATGTAGGGAAGGAGGGACTTCATTGGTAGAAATCCTAGCATAAAGGGCTTAGAGGTGCAACTTCTCTGGACTCCTCGAGGTCCTACCTAGGTAGGACCTCTAGGTAATTCGAGTCGATTTTATTCAGATTTTATCACTATTTGATTTGGATTTTATCTCGATCTGATAGCATAGAGGTTCCACCTAGGTGGAACCTCTATGCGAATTGTCGGCGAATATTATCATGTGTATAACCGCGGTGCTCACAAAGCGCAGATTTTTCATGATACATCGGACTATCATCGGTTTATCTCTCTTTTGTATGTTGCTAACGATACCAAGAGATTGCTTCCAGATTGGTGTTTAAAAAATATCTGGCAAGCCGATTCAAAAGAGTGTCTTGTAAGCATTTTTGCATATTGTCTGATGCCTAATCATTTCCACCTAGGTCTTCAAGAAAATTGCGATGATGGTATCAAAAAATTTCTAAGGAAAATTTGTACAGCCTATGCCATGTATTACAACTGTAAGTACAAACACTCCGGGACGATTTTCCAAGGAAGTGCCAAATCTAAATATGTCAATCGTGATGAATATTTGAGATATCTTATCCAGTATATTCATTTGAATCCGTTCGGTATTGAAGAACCTGAGCTGATGAAAAGCGCAAAGTCTGAATATTTAGAGCAGGCTATTGAGTATTCAAAGACTTACGAATTTTCCAGTTATCGAGATTATCTTGGAGAGCTGCGACCACAGAATCTAATCCTAGAGGTCCTACCTAGGTAGGACCTCTAGGACATCAGAAATTCCTATAGCGACTCTGTCAAGTTGCAACCCCCTCATTCCCGGCTATAATGAGCCAACAAAGGATTATTACTAAATA
>JBAYFW010000064.1:0-5813 GCA_041667005.1 Minisyncoccota bacterium
AATACCGCCGGCGTCCTTGGATCAGCCCTGACTTTCAATGGAACGGATGGCTATTTGGATTGCGGGCCGAATTCATTAATAGACGTACCTGGATCACCTTTAAATCTTTCGGACAAATTTACCTTCTCTTTTTGGGCTTTGACAAGCAGTACGGCTCATCAAACAGTTATTAGCGGCGATGGCGCCACTGATTTTAACGGGACATACAACATATACATTACAAATGAATCAATCGTGTATGAGAAAAACAATGTCGATCCCGATGGTGAAACCGCGACGGCAGTTTTTACATACGGCAAGTGGCAAAATGTTGTAGTCACTTATGACAACCCTACAATGAAATTCTACATAAATGGAAAAATGTCACACTCCGGAAGTGCCGGAGCTCCAACCGCATTCAGATCTTTTCTGATTGGAAAAAGAGGTGGAGGGTCTGGTAGTTATTTCAATGGTTCTCTCGATGAAATTAAAGTCTTTGCCCAAACCATTACCGCCAGTGAAGCTCAGCGCCTTTACGCCGAAGGGGTACCTCGTCATACTTTGGCGAGACAGTAACTAGATATTAGTAATTAGATATTGGAAAAACACGAGAAAAATCTCTGTTGTTGCTTTATCTAATACTAATATCTAATCTCTAATTACTGCCCATTATAAACGCTCATCGCCTTCTCTCTTCCCTCTTTTATAATCATTTCTACCGCTTCAGCAACCCTTTTACCTTCTTTCTTGAGAACCTTAATTTCTTCCTCCTTGAATTTACCTAGAATAAACTTCTCGATCTTTTCTTCGCCGTGAAGAAGTTTGGCATTGCCTTTGGCATTCTCGGGAGCGGTGCCGATACGAATACGGAGAAAAGCCTCGGTCTTCACTGCCTTAATGATCGACTCCAAACCATTGTGGCCGCCGGAACTGCGGTTATAAGAAATTCTCATTCGGCCAAGAGGTAGGCTGAAGTCGTCATAAATAACGATTAACTTTTCCGCGGCTTTGACACTCTTAACCAAGAGACCAACCGCTTTGCCCGAATTATTCATGAAAGTGTCAGGAGCAATAAAAGTGACCTTTTCCTTGCCAATCTTGCCATCGGAGACTTGAGCTTTTAATTTCTTATTGAAAATATAATCTCCGCCAAACTCCGCCCGAACAGCTTCAAGAACGATTCGCCCGGTATTGTGGCGGGTATTCACATATTCTTCCCCTGGATTGCCCAGACCGGCGATGATGTAAGGCATGGGGATATATTACAGTGCAAAATGCAAAATGCAAAGTTAGGAAAGCACAGAGCTAAGAGGTAGGAGCTAAGAAGGCGCGATCAGAGTTATATCTTCTTACCTCCTATCTCTTAGCTCCTAGCTCTTTTTCTCCTTGTTTTTCACGTTTTTCTGTGCTAAAATAGCCCCAACATGGAGCCCGGTAACCCTAGAGACAAGCAAATTATGGCTCCAGCTAATGACTCAAAAAGTCGGGTTTTTTGGCGAAAAGTCATAGAGTGGGTCCAGGTGATCGTCATTGCTCTAGCCATTTCTCTACCCATCCGTTTCTTCATCGCCGAACCGTTCATTGTCGACGGGGCTTCGATGGATCCGACTTTTGACAGCCGGCAATTTCTGATTGTCGATCGGCTTTCCTATCGATTTAATGCCCCAAGCCGCCAAGATGTCATTGTTTTCCGCTATCCCAAAAACCCGAGCACTTATTTTATCAAGAGAATCATCGGGCTTCCTGGCGAAACGGTCGAGATCAAAGATGGCCAAGTTTCAATAAGCAGCCCCCTCGCTTCAACAACTACCATCATCTTGAATGAGCCTTACATCTCTTCCGATCACCGCTCTTATGAAAATCTTAAAGTTACTCTGGACTCGAACGAATATTTCGTTATGGGCGACAACAGAGCTAACAGTTCCGATTCACGAGTTTGGGGATCGTTAGACAAAGACCTCGTAATTGGCCGGCCAGTCATTAGGTTCTTACCGCCAGCAATTCTGCCAGGGAAAATTTAAATACCGTAGGCAGGATTTAAAAAGATATTCATCAGAGCCAAAGTTACTAAAGGATTCAATAAAACCCTATGAAAAACGATCAAAATAAGAAGAAAGGAACTGATTCGAAATTCGTCAACTATGAACACTTGGACAAGATCGGCGAGATCGCCGTCTATTACGGCTTCACCCCAACCAAAAGTCCCAGCATAACCAAAGAGGACATGGACGCCGCTGCAGATATCCACGAAGGTGACCATATCGACGACGAGACCGACAAACATGGCAAAATCCCCCTTCATGCCGAAGAAAAAATCGCTTTGATCCGAACCTACAACGAAAACGGCATGCATGTCCTCCCACAACCGGTTATGTTTTATCTCAAGGACCCCTGCCGTGGTTCAAGCACCAACCGCTACGCCGACCTGGAAATTTTGGGTAGTTCAGGTCCTATTGCCGAAGCCACTTTGATCCAAACCGCCAGGATTATGCTAGCCGAAGAAGGTTATGCAGAAACCTCAGTCGAAATCAATTCGATCGGCGATAAGGATTCGCTGGCCCGTTTTTCCAGGGAATTGACTGCTTATTACCGCAAACACATTAACGAAATGTCGGCGGCCAGCCGAGAGCTTTTCAAGAAGGACATCTTCGAACTTTTGGCTTGCCGGAGCGAAGACTGCAAAGAGCTGAATGAGAAAGCTCCCAAGGCTCTCAATTTCCTTTCCGAAACTAGCCGCCGCCACCTCGAAGAAACCCTCGAATATCTGGAAGCTTTGAATATTCCCTATACTGTCAATAATAGCCTCCTTGGCAACCGTCGCTACTGCTCGGAAACAGTCTTTACGATAATCGAAGATAAAGTCCCGGCCAAGAATCAGCGGATTCTGGCTGTCGGCGTCCGTTACAATAGCCTGTCCAAACGCTTAGCCATGAAGCGTGATCTTCAAGGTGTCGGAATCTCTCTTCTTATCAAAGAGAAGAATAAAGACCTAAGAAAAGCCGTAACCAAGATGAAAAAGCCGATCGCTTCCTTCGTCCAGCTTGGTCTCGAATCGAAACTTCTTTCCCTCCAGATCATCGAGAAACTCCGCCAAGCCAAAGTTCCTCTTTATCTTTCTTTGGCCAAAGATCGTCTCGGTGCTCAAGTCTCCTCGGTCGAAAAGTACCACACGCCTTACGTGATCGTCATGGGCAAAAAAGAAGCGGTCGACCGGACCGTCATTGTCCGCAAGAACGAAACTCATGCTCAAGAGATAGTTCCTTTGGATGAATTGACCAAATACATGAAGAAAATCGAGGATGCTTGCTATAAGAAATAAAAACTCCCAGCTATGACTTTCTTCCATAGTCTAATCTTGGGCATTGTCGAAGGTCTTTCTGAGTTTTTGCCGATCTCTTCAACCGGTCATTTAATCTTGGTAAGTGAGCTTCTGAGAATTCCGGCCACGGTCTTTAGTAAGAGCTTCAATATTATAATTCAACTCGGTGCCATCGCCGCCGTCATCGTTCTCTATTGGGATAAACTCCGGAATCTTGACCTTTGGAAGAAATTGATTGTCGCCTTCATTCCAACGGGCATAATTGGCTTGGCACTTTACAAGGTCGTCAAAACTTACCTCTTAGGGAACAGCTTAGTTGTACTTTGGTCGCTTTTCCTCGGCGGTATCGCTATCATTATCTTCGAGTGGTGGCAGAAAAAGAAAGTGGAACCGGTTGATGAAATATCTTCAATCACTTACAGGCAAGCCCTTCTCATCGGTCTTTTCCAATCAATAGCCATCATTCCCGGCATTTCCCGCTCAGCTGCTACGATTGTCGGCGGTTTGGCTATGGGCCTCAGCCGCAAGACGATTGTCCGTTTCTCTTTCCTCCTGGCCATTCCCACTATGCTAGCGGCTAGCGGCTTGGATCTCGTCAAGAACTATTCAGCTTTCTCGACAGATCAGTTCGGTTCGCTGGCCGTCGGCTTTATCGTTTCCTTCATTGTCGCCGTCGTAAGCATCCGCTTCCTCCTCGGCTATATCCGCAACCACGATTTCACCGCCTTTGGGATTTACAGGATTGTGATTGCCGTAATATTTTATTTAGTGATATTTGGATTAAGATAACATAGTAGCAGATTTGCTTGTAATAAGCTGTCTAGTGAAAAGTGCAAAATTGCAGTGAAAAGTTGTTAAGTTATCACAATTGCGTTGTCATTCCCGCGAAGGCGGGAATCCAGGGTTTAACCGCTAAATCTAGCTTTATTTGTTACATCCTGGATTCCCGCCTTCGCGGGAATGACACAACTAAACAACTATTAACCTAACCTTTGCATTTGCAACGCTTTGCACTACTTGCCCAGTCCGCACCTTTATGCTATCCTATCTCTCATGATAAACGCCGAAGTCAGTAGGAATGCCGGAGAAAGCGCCATGGGCGTTATTCGCCGTTTCAGCCGCAAAGTCCAGGGTTCCGGCGTCATTCCTCGCGTCCGAAGCCTCCGTTCTTCAACTCGCATCCAGTCACACTACAAAGTCAAAGTTCGAGCCTTAACCTTGATCAAGCGCCGAGCCGATATGGCTGAGCTTGTGAAGATTGGCAAAGCTCCGGTCAAGCCAGAACGCGGTGGCCGCAAATAGAACTTCGTTCGCGGCTATGCCTATGGCAGACAATTTTTTTATAGCCAATGAGACGGAAGAAAAGCTTCCGTTTGTTGATTTTGAAGCAATGAAAAAGACGATTTTGGATAAGAACTATCATTTGAATTTGATAATCGCTCCACCGGAACAACTCAAAAAGCTTAATACTATTTACCGGAACAAAGAAACAGCCACGGACATCCTAAGCTTCCCTCTTTCAGAAACCGAAGGCGAAATCTATATTTGTCCGGAAGAAACCCACAAAGAAGCGGCTAAGTTCGGCCGAACTTATGAGAACTTCTTAGCTTTCCTGTTCATTCACGGCTGCCTTCATCTAAAAGGACATGACCATGGGGCCAAAATGGAAAAGGAGGAGGAGAAAATAAGAAAAGAGTTTGGGATATAAATTTTCACGAGGTCTAACCTTGGCAAAAACTACTCCTTCAAAGCAAACTTATAACTAGGCGCTTCACTGGCGTAAATCGCCCCGATCTCCGAGGCGCTCAGAGCTTGGGAGTAAAGACGGACCGTGTCGATGGAACCATTGAAATAGTAGCCAGGACCTGCTCCGGCATCATTGGAAGAAAGAGCACCAATTCTGATAATGCCGATATTATTAGTTACAAAGCGGTCAAAAGTACTACTATTACAGAGTTTTCCATCGATGTACAATTTTACCGAACCACCCGATTGGGAAGCCGCTATGTTATGCCATTCATCGCTTGATGGAGCTGGACAGGTTAACTGACCAGTACCGCCAGGAGTCGCTGTGTCGGTTCGCCAGAACATTACATTACCTGAAAAGAATATTTCCCATCTCTTGTTAGCCTCGCCGCGACTAACTATAAACATGTTGCCAGTTGACATGATCGAAGATTTGACCCAGGCCGTCACCGCTATATTCGTTCCAAAATCAGGATAACCGGAGGGAAAAGTGACATCAACATACTGGCTGGAGCCGTTAAACTTGATCGCCCGTCTAGTGACGCCGTCCTCATAAGTCGGACTGCCAACCGCTGTACTTGTAAAGTTGTTGTAAGAGGAATTGTTGACATTGTCATCAAACTCCCAAATCCCAAAAGCCGTATCGCCCTGGGCGTGATAAATATTAGTCTCGAAGGTCAGGCTGGCGGCGATTTTGCCTTTGCCCCTGGCCGATCGAATTGCCACGAGGGTAATCGAAGAAAGCATTCCGATGATGGAAATAACCACG
>JBAYFW010000065.1:0-5705 GCA_041667005.1 Minisyncoccota bacterium
AACCAACAGAAGGTTTTGGACTCAAGAAAAATCGTAAGTATCTAGAAACGGATGTATTGCCGGATGACTTCACCGACCAGTGGATGGCGAATATCACCAAAATTCAGAAGCCCGATTTCTCAATCATCATCTTTGAACACCCCAAGAACCTACGGACAATTTGGAATGCACTCGAAAAGTATTGGCGGTATCGCAATACTATCACATGGCATGTACAAAACCGAGTCCAAGGATTTTCAGCCAAGTACAAGTTCTTTAACAAACAGGATATTGCCCTCGTGGGGACATCTGGTAAGACGGAACTGAATCTTGCTCCTGAATCCGACGAACTATTTCAGAATGAGTACGAAAATGCCTTGTATGCCACCGCCGGTAAACCTCACTGGGAGGGATACGAGAAAGGCAAGAAGATATGCCCCACCGATTTCATTGACCACATTGCGGCAGATCAGAAATCATCCGGCCAAGGAATAATCTTTGGCACGAAACCGCTAGAGCTACTGATTCCGTACATCAAAGTCCTCACTAAACGGGGCGACCTCATCATAGAACCTTTTGGTGGATCGGGATCCACGCTCATTGCGGCGACTAAAATGCAACGCCGATGTTATCTGATGGAAAAGTCGCCGGTGTACGCACAAGTGATACTGAAACGCTGGGAAAAACTAACCGGGCTGAAGCCCAAGAAACTGCAATGAAAAAAGATAAGACAAGAGATTTATTTATTGAACAGTTGCGGAAAATTCCGATTGTCCAAATCGCCTGTGAAAAAACTGGTCTCTCACGCAACAGTGTTTATCGCTGGCGTAAAGAAGATGAGCAGTTCCGAAAGTCCTGGGATGAGGCTCTCGCTGAAGGCGAACTCCTCGTCAACGATATGGGCGAATCCCAGCTCATATCGTTGATTAAAGAAAAGAATTGGTTCGCAATCAGTTTCTGGCTTCGGCATCATCATCCCAAGTACGCTCACAAGTTACTTATCGACGCAGTTATTAATAACCAAGACGAACCGCTGTCTCCTGAACAAGAACAACTTGTTCGCGAAGCGCTTCGCTTGGCATCAACTAGCAATGGAAATACCCAATCAGACAGCAATAAATCAACCGACGAATTATCTCAACCCGATATCGCCGGAGTTAGTGGAAGCGATGATCAAGGAAAAGAAGGTCCGAGTGGCGATCACTAAAGAAAGCCATTGGTATTTCTTCCATTTCTACTTTGCCCATTACGTCACGTACCCAACGGCTAAATTTCAAGCCGAGATATTTGAGTTAACCGAGAAAGAAGATTTTGGCAATCTTTTTATTGTTGCCTTCCGAGGCAGTGGTAAATCAACCATCATTACCACCTCCTACCCGATTTGGGCCATTCTTGGTAAGCCCCAGAAAAAGTTTGTCTTGATTCTGTGTCAGACCCAAGCCCAAGCCAAACAGCATATGATGAATCTACGCCGAGAACTGGAAAGCAATCCCACCTTAAAGAACGACCTTGGGCCGTTCCAAGAGGAGCCTGGGGAATGGGGTTCATCGTCGTTAGTCTTTCGTCGCCTTAACGCCCGCATCACCGTGGCATCCTCAGAACAGAGTATCCGTGGCTTACGTCACAATCAACATCGCCCCGACCTCATTATCGGTGACGACGTGGAAGATTTAGCTTCAACCAAAACTCGTGAAGGCCGAAACAGAACTTATCAATGGCTGACCGGCGAGGTTATTCCAGCTGGGGATCGCAATACTCGCTTGGTGCTGGTCGGTAACCTCTTACACGAAGACTCATTACTGATGCGAATCAAAGATGATATCAGCGCGCAAAGAATTGATGGAGTTTTCAAAGAGTACCCATTAATAAAATCGGGCGAGATTATATGGCCAGGTAAATATCCATCGCTAGCAGAAATCGAAGCCGAAAAACGAAAAGCCGGCAACGAATTCGCATGGGAACGAGAATACATGCTTCATATCGTACCTGATGAAGATCAGGCCATCATGCGAGAATGGATTCACTATTACGATGGTTTACCTAATCTGAAAGAGAGGGATAGCGATGGCTATACAAAATATTCCAGAGTAAGGATTGGCGTAGATCTGGCAATCTCAAAACGTGATACTGCGGATTACACCGCTATGGTACCAGGACTCCTATTTGGTGAAGGTGGAGATACTCGAATATATATTTTGCCGGGCATCATCAATCGAAAAATGACCTTTCCGGAAACAGTGGAACTCTGTAAAGATATCTACAAGATATATGGCAAAGATTTCGGTCATAATCCTGAATTCGTCATTGAAGATGTGGCCTATCAAAAAGCTCTACCCCAACAACTCAAGAATGAGGGCATCTACAATGTAAAAACAACGAGTCCTGGTAATCAAGACAAACGAAGTAGATTAGTACTCACTGCCCATATGATTAAGACTGGCAAGATTCTATTTCCACGGCAAGGTGCCGAGCAACTTATTAACCAGATTATCCATTTCGGCGTTGAGAAGCATGACGACTTAGCGGATGCATTTGCTGATCTGGTCTTGAGTGTTGTTGAAGATCCGCCTAGAGTGCCAAAGATTATTTGGGTTTAATCCAATTATTTAAATTCAATATTAATCTTCATATCGCCGAGATGAAACGGATCATCCGCTGCGCGGATAATATGGAGCGCTCCGGTCCAAATATATCCATTATTGACGGTGAATGATTCGCTCTTGGCTTTGCCGTCAACAGATACTTGGAATGAGTCTAGGGAGATATCTATGGATAATATTTTAGAAATGGGAATGGTTCGGTTCTCTTTGTTGCCCTTGAATAGGATGCGTTTATTGGTCAGAGTCACCGTTCCTTGATCAATGGCCCGCCACTCTTTCGTGCTTTCAGATTGCCCGGCATAACTCCCTACATATACGCCCTTCATGACTCGGAAGCCGATGCCACTACCAGTTCTGTGACTTACCGCCCTAGTCTCGGCTAGTTTAGTCGATTCTTCAAGAATGGCATGCTCGTCCTTTTCTAGAAGCAGGGAGGAATTAATGGACGGTACACTTTTCTTAGTTTTAATACCTTCAATGAATGCATTGGCTTCGGTAATTTTGGCTTGCTGGTATTCCGCCTTCTTTGCTTTGCTATTCTGACTAGTTCTTTTAATCGCTAACACAATACCAACGATTATGATGGGTATCGATATGATAGCTAGTGTTCCATGGAATATAATAGCCCAGACTATAGCCAGGATAATACTAGCAAAGAACGGATGTTGATACGCAAATAATTTCACGTTTTTCATATTTAAATCAATTCAATAATTTCCTCTTTTGATTCTCAAAATCAGCTTGGGTAATCACTCCGCTATCAAGCAACTCCCCGAGCTTCTTGAGCTCATCGGCTATACCGGTGTTAGGATTTGAGTTGCCAGAACCTTCGTGTCGACCGAGTCTTTCGTCATCTATGGCTTTCTCCCAGGAAGCAAAATAGGGTGGATTTAGGCGAGATAAAATACCTAGGCCGAGGCCGGTCATAATACCGAGATGCATTATTTTTACTTTCTGCTCTTTGTCCCCACTCTTATATGTGACAATAAGCCAATCGATACCGTTGCCCACTCCCTTTCTTGCATTGACGCCTACAATTTCTTCAAGTGCGACCTCAAACAGTTTTTTATCTTTAGACAGAAAGATTAAATCGCTGCTTGTTAATACTAGGGCACCTTTTTTCTTGAAGATACCGCCTTTACAATAGAGGCCATCCTCTTTTTTTATAGCCATACTTTTTATCCTCGGCTAGATAGAGAGTTCTTTGTAAAAACACAAAACCCACCGCTAGGCCGAGAGTGTTGCCACCCTCCTACATCCTTTCGAATGTAGACCAAACGCGTGGAGCCTGAACGATGGGTTCAGTGTACGCGTTTGGAGTTTCTTACCATGCCCAGCAACGTTTTTGATGGGTTTAGGCAATGATCAAATTGTAAAGAAACTATACCAAATATCGACCTTGTCGTCCATTCAAGCTTAGAGTCAAAAATAAGTAAAGCGAGTTGCCAACTCGCTTTTTGAGTAAAAAATTTTCGGAAAACCAAGAAACCAAAAAGGTTCAAGAGAACCTAGATCCCAATGAAACTACCGGGAGGGGCACACGCCCAAGTCCGAACCCGCATCGTCACGCGAACCGCCGCCGACGAAGAGACCGACCGAGTCGAAGTCGCCAACGTCGACGGAGCGGCCGCCGGACGACCGCACGGCGGTCCAATCCCATTTATCTCCTAAGAGAGATTCTTGATTAGCTCCGTAATATAATAAGGTATCGTAAACAACTTCAACTGGTGTTCTGCGACGAACAGTAGCCGGATCAATACCGTTTACTTCGGCCCACTGTTTAAGCACCTCCTCCTGCTTATCCCAGTTCTTGCCGAGTGACTCTGGAAGAACCGCTTTTGCGGCTAGGCCCCAACCCAAACTTGGCGTGGCTTTGGTGGCAAATTCTTCTTTATCATACCAAGCTTCTCCTTTTTTCCAATAAAACATCTGCCCCTTTTTACCATCAGCCTTGCCGAGAGTGTCACCGCCAGCAAACATTTCTCGCATCTTATCTATTGTGAGGGGCTTATTATCTTTATCAGTCGGCACTCTTAAAACCAACATCATGCCGAGTTTTTTAGCTTGCTCCAACTCTTCTTTAGAAAACTGAATTTCTAAAACATCTTTTTGCATATCGCCGAGTTCAATGCCAAAAGTTTTTGCCAAAGCTTCGGGACCGAGAAAATCTTTGCCAAATATTTCTTGGGCTTCCTGAAATTCTACACCTAGGCCTTCGGGTTGGGCGAGATGCTCGAGCTGTTTGAGTTTATCAAGGGCCGTAGCAAAATCGTTAGATTGGAAAGCTTGCTCCGCTTCTTTAGCCAAGTCTTTTGCTTGCTGTTTGAATTCTGGAGTATCAACAAAATCCGAGCCCTTTGGTTCGTTCTTTTTACCATCAGGTTTAGACTTCGGCAATCCGAACGCCTCAAATTGTGTTTTCTCTAACGTCATAATTATATTTCAGCAATAAGAGTGCTCAAAAACGTCCTCTCTTCACCAAGGGGGATCTTAGGTAAGACAACCTCTTGGACAGCCTTCTTGGCCCGTGTAAGGCCTCTGCGTGACTCGTCAGCACTCACAGTGGTGTTTGCTAGCTCATAGGCGCATTCAACTGACTCTCGAAGGCTAAATACGAACTTTATCTGTTCGTCAGATTTACCCTCGTGGTATCCCCGATAGGCAGCACGGAGACGATTAGATATTTCAATAATTTCCTTTATATCTTCAATGCGTTCTTTGATGACAGTAGTAATCAGATCGGCAACTTTAGGATTGGCCTTTTCATTAACTACAGAATCCCAAAGCATTTGGAATTCATCCGGACTTAGGTCCTTAAGTTCTGGAACATATTGACGAAGAATCAATGCTTCATCGGCTCGATATTCTACACGCTGATTAGGACCATTCTTGTCCTTTTCAAATGGCGGATACACAACTTCCATAATTCTGGCCCGAGATTTAATAGTTTCAGCCAAGGGCTTTACGCCCATATAGTGTTGGGGATTCTCAAGCCCAACAAGAATGACCCCTTGCTCGGCTCTAATAACTTGTTTATCCTCACCCAAGAACAAAGCCCGATCATGGTCGAATAAAGAATTCAAGATTTTAGCTACCTCTGGCTTGAGAGTGTTGATTTCATCAAAC
>JBAYFW010000066.1:0-5517 GCA_041667005.1 Minisyncoccota bacterium
ACTTTTTGATAAGTGATAGGGTTCCATTTGTCGTTAGCTATCCTCAACACAGTTCTTTAAAGAACCCCCTTTTTTGACTTTCCTTGTTTTAGGTATAGACTGGACTTGCGCGAGTTATCAATGGTTGCGCACACCATACTCGCTCGCGCATTTGGCTGGCGCCGCCTTCATCGAACCTTCCGCTTTGCGGACGGGCTCGAAAAAAGACGGCGCTTTCTTAATTACTCCAATCTCTGGTGGTGGTCGCAATAATGCGTCGCTCTTCCTCCCAGAACAATCCTTGTGATAATCCCTTTACAGCCTCTCTTGCCGCACTTTTCTCCCGTTTTTTGGTAAGCCATGTGTTTTTCCTGGAATTTGCCGCGGTCACCGTCCACATTTCGATAGTCCGACATCGAGTCGCCGCCCAGGTTAATGCCTTTGGAAAGAGTTTCTTTTATAGCTTTGAAAAGTTCTTTGAGTCTAACTCGTTGAATAGTGGAGACTATTTTTGCAGGATGAATGCTGGCGCGCCAGAGAGATTCGTCGGCATAAATATTGCCAATGCCGGAAAGGACAGTCTGATCGGTTAGGGCTTGTTTGATTTTGGTTCGGGCTTTTGATTTGAGCACATCCAGAAATACTTCAAGCGTGAAGGATTTATCCAATGGTTCGGGACCCAGGTCTTTCAAGTGAATTGAAGTATGAATTTCGGCCGTCTTGGCTAAAGTTACCTTGGCGAACTTGCGGGTGTCGGATAAAGCTAGGTGCTTATCGTTATTAAATGTTAAAAGGAAGCGGACTCGGCGATTGAAAGGATCTTTAAGCGATTCTGGGGAAATAGGTTCCCATGGATCGTTCTTGTTCTTAGCATTGAATTTGTACAAACCGTAAAGTAAGTGGCCAGTCATTTTCATATGAATAAGAATAGTTTGGCCGTTATTCAAATTTATAAGAATATTTTTGGCTCGTCTTTCCACCGAAGTAATTTTTTGTCCAATAACTGTTTTTTTGAAGTACTTAAAATAAACCGGATCTTTGATGGTCTCTGACCCTTTGAAATAAGGGCTATTGTAGCTGGTCCAGACATCTTTAATAACCAAGTTTACGATCTTGGCTTTCAAACCATTAACGGTTGTTTCAACTTCGGGAAGCTCGGGCATGACTTCACTATACACAATCTTCAAGAGGACGCGAAGTGTCTTCTTACTCTGCTATAATATCCTCATGCGTCATATCTCCGCAGTTATCTTCTTAGTTCTTGCCCTCGTCGTGCCTTGGCTCATGTCCCAGCCGGAAAAAGCTCAGGTCCTCTTTTCGACGATCCAACAGGCCGGCGATGGACTGGCCTCGGTTATCCTTTCGCATAATCCCAAGACCGTGGCCGAGATCAAGGCTAATTATAACGACAAGCGCGAACTTTTTGAATCCAATCGGCCGGCTAAGAAGGTTAAGATTCTTCTGGTGCCCGGCCATGAACCCAATTACGGTGGAGCCGAGTATGGTTCCTTGAAAGAAAGAGAAATGACGGTTGAGTTGGCGGACGGTCTCAAAGAATTTTTAAGCAAAAACAGTCGCTACGAAGTTTTCGTGGCTCGAAGCAAAGAGTCTTGGAGTCCAACTTTTCAGAATTACTTTACCAAAGAGTGGAAAGACATCGTTGCTTGGAAAGACGGCCATAAAAGTGAACTTGAACATCTGACTAAGGCGGGAGATTTCCACCCCACTTTACCGAGTGTTATTCACAATAGCGCTCCGACTGATGTGGCGCTCCGGCTCTATGGCTTGGGCAAATGGGCCAATGAGAATGATGTTGATATTATTCTTCATATTCACTTCAATGATTATCCTGGCCACGGCAACTTGCCCGGCAAATATTCGGGCCTCACTATATATGTGCCTCAGAAACAATATTTCAACAGCGCGACCACCCAATCTTTGGCCAAAGATATCCTGAAGCGGCTTAATAAATACAACCCGATCTCCAACTTGCCGGGCGAATCGGCCGGAATTGTTCAGGATCAGAACTTGATCGCGATTGGCGCTTATAATTCGGTTGACGCGGCCAGCATGCTTATAGAATACGGTTATATCTATGAGCCGCAATTCACTAACTCCAATATTCATGACACGGCGATCAAAGACCTGGCTTTCCAGACTTATCTCGGTCTTCAAGACTTTCTGGATAACAATAGCGCTTTAAGTTCTTCGGGATATTTTGACACTCTGGTTATGCCTTATACCTGGAACAAACCCATAGCCGATAACAAAGCCAATGCCAATGATGTTTACGCTCTTCAGACGGCTTTGGTTTTCGATGGTGTCTACCCACCGCAAGGCAAAACTTTCAGTGATTGCCCGCGGACCGGCTCGGTCGGGGCTTGTACAGTCTCGGCCATAGAAGATTTCCAGAATCGGCGGGGGATCAGGGGAGAGAAGGGGGTGGCGGGCAGGAAGACACTTGAGGAGTTGAATAAGAGTTTTGGGGTTAAGGCGATTTAGAAGAAAGAAGAAGGAAGAATGAAGCAGGAAGAAATTGCAGAATTGATTAAATTTTAGCTAAGCGCCCCTTGGAAGTTTGGTCTTGATCGACACGATCAGCTTTGCTCGCGCAAGAGGGATTGCTCGCAAAGCTGTCTATTCTCGCGCCGCTTGTTTGGGTATGAAAATCTTAAGTGGGGGCGGCGCTCCGAAATGTCTCTCAAGACCAAACTTCCAAGAGTCGCTTTGGCTACGGCCTTATTGGTAATTTATTAGAAACTGGGAATTAGAAATTTCATTTTCCCTTCTCCCTACTTCTTACTTCTTCCTCCGCTACCTTGGCATCACTCCATGGAATTTTTGTTCCCTTTGGCCCCATGATATAAGGATCAGTTCCTTTGCCGGTAATGAGAATAACGTCGCCTTTTTGAGCTTTCTGTATGGCCTCACGAATAGCCAGGCGGCGGTCCATGATAATGGTTGGCTTGTGGTTCTTGATGCCGCTGGCTACATCGTTCACAATTTTCTGAGGATCTTCATCATAAGGATCTTCATCGGTCAGGATAATTTCACTGGCGTATTTATCGGCCAGCTCGCCCATCTTGGTCCGCTTCCAAGTATCGCGGCCGCCGCCGGTACCGCCGAGGACGGCGATGATCCTGGAGGACTTATAAATTTCATAGACTTTTTCCAAAGAGTCGGCGGTGTGGGCATAATCTACAATGATGCTGAAAGGCTGGCCGGCTTCAATCTTCTCGAGGCGGCCGGGGATGGTCAGAATATTTTCGATAACCTTAGCAATGTCATTGGGGTGAGCATTCTCGTTCCGAGCGCAAGCTGTAGCGGCTAAGATATTATAGAGATTGAACAGTCCGGAAAGATGGGAACGAACCAGTTGTCCGTCCAGGGAAAATTCCAGACCTTCTTTCTTGATCTCATAAGGTTCGGCGTCATGAATACTGTAAGTAATTTTCTTTTCGGTCGGACAATTCAGAAATTTCTGTGCTTCGTTATCGTCAGTATTGACAATGATTGTTCTGACAGGCTTATGGGAATATTTCATATTGCGGGCAATGGCCAGCTTGGCCTCGCGGTAATTCTCATAGGAACCGTGAGCTTCGATATGCTCGGGAGAGAGATTGGTGAAAACTAGAGTATCAAGTTCGATGAAGCGATGGCGATAAAGAAGAGCGCCCTGAGAAGTCATTTCCATAATGACGTAGTCACAGCCGGCATCAACTGCTTGGCGAATAAGTTTCTGAGCAAAGAAGCGGCCGGGCATGCTCATTTTGAAAAGATTGCGTTGCGATTGATCGCCTACTTTATAACGAATGGTGTTGGAAAGGGCGGTCTTGTGGCCGGCGGCCTCGAGCATGGCATTCAATATCTCGGTCGTGGTGCTTTTGCCCTTTGTGCCGGTGACGGCAATAACCTTGATCTTCCTTGAAGGGAAGCGGTAATGGTAAGCGGCCAACCAAGCCAAGCTCCAGTGGTAAGCTGGTCGGAAAAAGTTAACAATTCCGGCCGGAAGAAAGCTTTTGGTCCTATTCAAAGTTTCGTCTAACATGGCTATATTATGGACTATTTTGGTCACGGGTGCGCTATTGACACCTGTACAATTTATTATATATTCCAGACGGAATTAGCATCGCATTACCGCTTCCTGCCTTTACTTACTCAAAACCTTCAAGGCCGCTTTGACTTTAGCACCCGTTTCCGTGATTTCCTTACCTATTTTCTTCAGAGCTTCGCGAGCTTCATCGGTTTCATAACCCAGAGCTTTCAAAGCTTCGATAACATCCATGTCGCTGGACATTTCGGCGGTGGTTTCCTCTCCGCTCAGGCCGCCTAGTTTATCTTTGAGCTCGAGAACGATCTTCTCGGCCGTCTTGCGACCAATGCCGGAAACTTTGACAAGGTGGGAGACCGAACCGCTTCGGACAGCGCTGGCTAAGGTCTCGGTCGAGGCGGCTGAGAGAATATTCAAAGCGCCCTTAGGACCAATGCCGGAAATGCCAATGAGAAGTTCGAAAAAGTCTTTTTCTTTCTTTTCGATAAAGCCATAAAGGTCCAGAGCGTCGTCTCGAACCGCCAGGTAAGTCCAGAGGCTGATTTCCTTGCCGATCGTCAGGCCATGAAGACAGTCTTCGGAAAGAAAGACTTTGTAACCGATATCGTTAACAGCGAGAACAACATAACGGTTGCTCATGAGGGTGATGGTGCCTTTGAGGGAAGCGATCATGGGGAAAGTATAACAGAACGCTTTACTTTCCGCTTTAACCATGTTAACCTAGCAACCACTACATATGGCCATCACATCTTCCGCTAAGAAAGCCCTCCGCGCCTCGCAGAAAAAGCGAGTCTTCAATCTTCGCCGCAAGTCGACGATCGAGAGGCAACTCAAGGAGTTCCGCAATTTTGTAACAGCCAAAGACAAGGCCGCCGCCACCAAATTGATGCCGACTATATACAAAGCTCTCGATAAAGCCGTCAAAACCAAGTATCTCAAAGCCAATACCTCGGCCCGTCTCAAGTCTCGGGCCATGGCCGCGCTTAATAAGCTTGCTTAGGTTAGTACTTAGTGCAAAATGAAAAGTGCAAAGTGCAAAGTTGTAGTGTAAAGTTATCGTGTGCTTGTTAACTTATCCATTGCTAACCATATTTTTGCCTTTTGATTTTTAATTTTTGATTTATCTTCGCCCTCATCGTTCAACGGATAGGACGCAGGATTGCGGATCCTGCAATGTAGGTTCGATTCCTACTGAGGGCACTACTACGCTCGCTTCGTGAGCTTTGAAGTGCAAGCACTACTACGCTCGCTTCGCGAGCTTCCTCCTACGCTGAAGCTACGGAGGACAAGTCGAAGTGCAAGCACAGCTACGCAGCTCGGAATTAAGTCCGGTAAGAGTCGGCTATCATTTGTCGAGTTATTTAGAAGTGCAGTTACTTGAATTTATATTTTTGCTTCATTCAGTATGGATGGTGTATTATGCGGCCATGGAAATTATTTTCTGGAACAAGAAAGTCGATGGCTTTATTAACAGTCTTGATGACTTG
>JBAYFW010000067.1:0-5486 GCA_041667005.1 Minisyncoccota bacterium
AAGGGCAAAGCCGATCAAGAAAGCGATGGAGTAAGAGAAAATAGAAGAAAAGAGATACCAGAAACCGCAAATTCGAGTGAAGAAGAAGAGAAGGAGAAGGTTAGTGGCGGCGCCAGTCGCTCCGGAAAAACCATATCGAAAAACTTTGAAAAGCAATCCGTAGCGTCCTTCCATAACCAAATAGGCTGTTTTAATTCTTTGAATCATTCTGATTTAGAACCTCAATGATATCACGAGCAACCTGATCTTTATCATAAGTGGTAATCTTAGCACCTACTTCCCTAGCTACTCCGACATCGGTAGAAATTATAGGGCAACCGGCAGCTTGAGCCTCAACTAAGGTCATTCCGTAGCCTTCGAACAATGAAGTGTTAAGGAAAAGATCGGCAGTCTTGTAATAGGAAGCTAGTGTGGTCGGAAGAGCCCAGTCTTTGAGAATAACGGAGGAACCAAGATCGAGATTGGAGCTAAGAGCTAGGAGGTAAGAGGTAAGAGAACCGCGGCCGACAATTATAAGACCAGCATGTGGAATAGCTTTAATCACAGCCGGCCAAGCCTCAATAGCTAATTCAATATTCTTCTCCTTTTCCAAGCGCGAGGCCATGATAACAATTTTCTGAAATTGGGGATATAGCTTATGAAGATCAGCTCCATCAATAATCGGCGCGCTCTTAATCGATTCAATATTAACTTTAATAGGCCGGACTTCAATCTTGGGCGAATTATTTGTTCTCCATCTCATCCCCAATCGCTGATCAAGCAATCCTTCCACATAAATCTTAATTCTCTCAGAGACAACTCTAATTTTATCCGCTTGCGGAATATATTTCCGCGCCAGATATTTCCGAACCTTATTGGTGGAGTTGTAGGCGTAATATGGGCTGCCGAGGTCTTCATGAATTTGAATCTCCAAAGGTATTTTGAATTGTTTCTTAAGAGAAACTCCGGCCATCGCTGTTAAAGATGAATCTTGGCAAGTTATTTCACTTATCTCACGCCTCGCAATAATTACTCGCCCAATTTTGATTGCGTCAAAAGGCATTAGAAATTTTGAGTTTGATTGAGTGGAATAGACCCAGCAGTTGGGAGAAATTTGTATCGGAGTAGGCGTCAGGGCAAGGTCAGGCTTTCTCGGACACGATCGGCCCTGCTCGAATACAATAATATGCACCTCCTCCCACTCTTTGGCATATTCAATTTGTCGTACTCTAACAGCGCTTCCCTCTTCGAGAATAAGCCTATCCGTACTTATCATCAATAATCGTCTGTTGTTCATCTCAAAATCTTACTTCTTACCTCTTAGCTCCTAGCTCTGCTTTCTTTTCTCCCAAACCTTCACAATTTCCCCAGCAATATCTTCCCATCTATGAACCCAAGAAAAACGCCGAACCTTCTCAGCTTGGAGCGCTCGATTCTTAGGATCAGATAGCCAAAGAATCTTTTCAATTATATCTTTCTCGTTCTGCGGATCAACGAAAAGAGCACAATCTTTGACTCTTTGAGCAATACCCGTTTCTTTGGTCAGAATAAACGGCGTCCCCACCCGGATCGCATCGAAAATCATATTGGGACTAATGTCTCCCAAGGAAGCTAGGATGACGGCATAAGATTGATGAATCTTCTCGACGAAGCTATCATAGATGGCTTTGCCGCAATCAAGATCGATTTCTGGAAGACCGTGCTTGGCAACTTCAGTTCTAGCCTTGGCAAAAGCGGTTTTGAGAAATTCAATATTCTTCCATTTAAGGCTTCGTGTGCCAGCGACAAACGAACGATTATCCGGGGCCACAGGAGGTATTCTTTGGCCACAGAAGTTCTCAACAATAAAGCTTTTCTGGCTATCAAGTTTGTAAGTTGGTTCAAAAATCTTTCTCTGCCACTCTGTGCTAAAAATTAGGGCACTAGCTCGGCGCAAAGCTTGGCCGCCCAGCTTGAAGATTAAGCGTTCCTTCCGGGTAAAAGATTTGATCCGGCTAGGATAGAAATCATCGAATAAAACCAAATCGCCTGTTCTCTCAACATAAGATTCCCAAAGGAAATCGCCGCCGGTCCTCAAGATGTATTTCTTGTGCATGAGGGCACAAGCGTACATGGTTGGCACAGCCGCCGACCAAGTATCAAGAACAAGAATAAGATCAGCCTTCCAGCCTTTGCGAATAATCTTCAGAAAATACAGGAAATGGCGAACAATGGGCGGAAAAGCTCTTTCCCAGCGGTAGGCGGCTACTTTGACTTCATGGCCCTGCTTCTTCCAAGTCTCATAGAGGTTGCGGGCGTACTGGGCCGGACCACCCACATCTGGAGGATATATACCGGAAGCGATAAGGATTCTCATGGAAATAGTCTAGCACAATTACGGAGGTGCTACCTCTGGAGGTGGCACCTCCCTAGGTAGCACCTCCAACAAAAAAACCGCACGCGTTGGCGCCGGTCTTTGTCCAGCCGAGGCCGGAGTGAAAGTTAGAGTTTTCCTTTGGCTCGCCGCTCGCGAGTCTTCCGAAGGAACCAGTTTCGCCCTCCCAGTAAATCAATTACCGGGAAGATGAATGTAAGAACTATGTCTGTTAGCGCCTCGCGGGGCCGAGGAATGCCCCACTTTGACACGACTACCTCGGCCTTAATTTTGCCTCTCCAGACAAGGTATTTAATCCGAAGAGAGTTCCAGAGGGTGCAGACAACGATCAGGTCCACCCCGTTGTCTCTGGCATACTTATCGGCCAACTCAAGCTGACCGATGGTGTCTAGCCCGCTGTGGATTTTTTCAACGGTGTCAGCCGAGATTCCGAAATCCCGACTGAGTACGCCAAGGTAATGGTCCATCTCCGAACCCTCACCCGGAACAGCGAAGCTTGTTACGAGCATGAGCTTGGCTCCATCATACTTTTTCGCCAAACTCACAGCCATCTTTACAGCGAGATACCATTCTTGGATGCGTTCGCTCCCAAACCGGCCTTTTTTAGGAAGAGGAGCCTTCTCGACGATCAGAATCAACTTTTGATTATGAGTTTCCATACTAACGATTGAAAGACGATAATTTTTAAAATCTGACATAAGTAAAACACATCAAGACTCTATTGTCAAACCAAACAACCCCTTCATCTCGCCCGCCGCCCTTTCCCAGCCGTACTTTTCTTGAACCATTTTCTGGGCCTGTTTGACCATATAATCGCACGACTCCTTGTCCCGCGAGAGTTTCAGAACTTTCTGGGCAATACTCCGAGGGTTACGAACTTCACAGAAGAGACCCGTCTCGCCATCCTTCAAAAAATCAGGGATGCCGCCGACCGGCGTGGCGATAACCGGCAGACCGGCTGCCATGGCTTCAAGGAATGAATTGCCCAAACCTTCGGTCAAGGAAGGCCGGACGAAGATATCAGAGGCTTGGAGATAAGGCGGCAGGCTAGCATGAGGAATATAGCCGAGGAAAGTAACTCGCTCGGAAAGATTAAGCTTGGAAACTTGGACTTTGAGTTTGGCTTCATCCGGACCACGCCCGATTATGAGGAGCTTGAAATTGGGAGGTAATTGGCTAAGAGAACTTATTATATCGTTAACCGCATTCTTCGGAACCAAGCGCGAGGTTGTTACTAAGAAAATATCATCTCGATTTTTTCCAAGCTTACTTTTAATCGTCGCTAATTCAGAATCAGAAACTTTCTTAGCAAATAATTCATAATCAACGCCGTTCGGTACAACCTTAATAGGACAAGTGGCTCCCCTTCGTCTGGCCCAATCGGCCAGGAAGTTTGAGATGACCTGAATAGAATCGGCGGCTTTAAATATTCTCCCAAAAAGCGGACTCAAAAGCGAGCGTCGGCCAAAGTGTTCTCCTTCTTGGATACTTAAAAGAAATTTGGTTTTCGGATTCCTTTTCTTGAAGAGATAACCGGCATAACCGGCATAGCTGGCCATCATGCACCAGATCGTATCGTAGTGTTTATGACTATTAAGCTCCTCGGCTTTGGCGTGAGCTTTGAAAGGAAAAAGAAGTTTCTGAAAGAGGCCGATGTTGAAAAAAATCCGATAAACATTAACATTGCTCATCTTTTCTTCCGCCACTCCCCTGCCATCACCCATTGTGATCATGTCAAACTGAATATTACTCTCTGGAATTCGATCGGTAATCTCTTTAATGGCAACTTCAGCCCCGCCAATAAATTTGGGGTAGTAGTTGAGAGAAAGAATCAAGACACGGCGAGGATTCATGGCTTCATTGTAGATTATGGGTAATTTTAAGCAAGGCAGGCTAGATTGAAGAAGGAAGCTAGATAAGCCTCAGGCAAGGGAATGTACTATACAAAGCACATTTCGGAGCGCCGCCCCCAACCAAGATTTGCCTACCCCAACAAGCGGCGCGAGAATAGACAGCTTTGCGAGCTATCCAGCTTGCGCGAGCAAAGCTGATCGCGTGCTTTGTATAGTACATTCCCTTGCCTGAGGCTTCCAATTATTCTATTTCTAATCAACCTTAAGTACATTCTTCAAAACTTCTTCCGGAACTTCTTTGGGAACTTCCTTTACAGGTTCTGGAGCTTCTTTCTGCAGAGGAGCTTTGACCGTAACCGGCAGAGGTGAAGGAGTCATCGTCGGCAGAGGCGCCTTTTTCTCGGCTTTATTCTCAATTTTCTTCTCTATTTTATCTTTACCTAAAATATTCGCCAGAGCATTCTTCAATTCGCTTACGTTATGAGATGATTGGACTTTGGGATCATGACGCGAAGGCGCTTTACGATTCAAAGATTCCAAGGAGACCGGCTTGGGTCCTTCTGGAACGGAGGTAGAATTGCTCGATACGGGCAATTCTTTGGCAGGCGAAACTGGATCTTTAACGAGCGGAGTCGGTCTAATCTCGGTAGGCTTGGCAGTAGAAGCGAAAGTGTTAACCGGCTTTGGCGAAATAGCAGAAGGTGCAGCCGGAGCTAACGACGGAGCCGTGATGGTAGATACTTTGATTAAAGATGCTGGTAGACTTGCGGCCGGCGCAACAGTCGAAAGTGGGATAGCGGCCGAAAGAGGCGGCTTGTCGGGAAGAGCGGCCGGATTAGCAGCGGCACCTTTTTTGGCAATAACCGGATTGTGGAATTTGACCACATCTTCTTCGACGGCCGCACGCTCCCGGGAGAATTGTTCGCGCGAAGCGGCAATAATTTCCGTGACATATGAAGTATCCGGATGCGCGATAGGCGGCAAAGTTGTAGCCGAAAAAGGTTGCGAGGAAAGACCGTCGATCATCAGCTTCAAATATATCTGAGCGAAACCGAGGTTGACCAAGTCGTCAAGAATGAAAACGGGAGCGAATTCCTTTTCCAAGACTTCGGCATCGGTAGCTCCTACCCGGAAAGCGATCATTGTTCCGACGTTGCCGAAAACGGCCGGCCGAACGATTTCATCCATTTGCTCGATATATTGGTGGGCAATCGTTAAGTTAAGTTTGTACTTGCGGGCTTCGGAGAGAATGTCGGCGAAAGAAGCGTTGGCGAAGTTCT
>JBAYFW010000068.1:0-5451 GCA_041667005.1 Minisyncoccota bacterium
CGGAAGAGCGGGCGGCGGTGGTGCTTGGCGAAGTCGGACTGTCGCACCGGCTCGATCACACGCCATCGGAGCTTTCCGGCGGCGAGCGCCAGCGGGCGGCTATCGCTCGGGCCATCGTTACTCAGCCGGATATTGTCATTGCCGACGAGCCGACCGGCAACCTTGATCCGGCCAACACTTACGAGATTATTCGGATTCTCCAGAAGATTAATGAATTGGGTACAACGGTTCTTCTTACGACACATAACAAAGGCGTAGTCGACACGCTTGGCGGCCGCATACTAACGATGGAGAAGGGTAGGGTGGTTAAGGATGATAAAAACGGCGGATATATTTTGTAATTTAATTTGTTCTAAGCCTCCACAAACATTAGGTTTTCCGGACACGCGTTCATCCTCGCCGCAATGGCTAAACCAGCGGCGAGGATGCCGCTAGTTTTCGCCGCCACGTCGAAGGTGGCTAGTCGGGCGTTGTAGTTGGTGGCGGCTCAAAATGTCCTCCAAACCTAATGTTTGCGGAGGCTCTGCATTATCAAATCCAATTAGAATAATTAGCTTAATTCTTGTATAATGGCGGAATGATCTTCACCACCATCAGGCGCATAACCCGGACGGGCTTTGTTAATTTCTGGCGCAATGGCTTTCTGTCATTTGCTTCGATCGTGGTTATCACTTTGTCCCTCTGTTCTTTCGGTCTCATCATCTTTATCGGCGCCTTCGGCCGGTCGCTTATCGCCGATGTCAAAGACAAAGTCGATATCAATGTTTATTTTTCTCTCTCAGCCCAGGAGACCGATATTCTAGCTCTGCAAAAGGACATTAATGCTCTCCCGGAAGTCGAGAAAACAAGCTATATTTCCCGTGATCAAGCCTTGGCGGCTTTCAAAATCAAGTGGCAGGACAATACTCTTATCATGCAAGGGCTCGATGAGATTGGCGACAATCCTTTTCCGGCTTCGCTCAATATCAAAGCCAAAGAGCCTGGCCAATACGGGAGTATCTCGACTTTCCTGAGGAATAAGAACCCAACCGATGCGGTGGGGACGCCGATCATAAGCAAGATCAATTATGAGGAGAATAAACTGATTATCGACCGTTTGAGCCGAATCATACCGGCCGTTGAGAAGTCGGGACTAGTCTTGGCGGCAATCTTCGTTATTGTGGCTATTATCGTCGTCTGGAATACGATCCGCCTGGTTATCTTTACCGCTCGAGACGAAATTTCCGTGATGAAGCTGGTGGGTGCCAGCAATATCTATGTCCGCGGACCTTTCGTAGTCTCAGGCATCATGTACGGTATCGTGAGCGCTGTTGTCACTCTCGTTCTTATGGCGGCTTTCGCCTATTGGAGCGACACTGTGATCTTGCGCTTGGCAGGAGTAGAGATCGCTGCTGACTTTGAACTGATAGTCAATATCCTAGCAACCTATTTCCGTGACAACTTTGCCCAAATCTTTCTTATCATTATGGGTTCTGGAATCGTTCTTGGCGGAATCTCAAGTTATGTGGCGGCGAGGAGATATTTGAGGGTGTAAACCCCCTGTGGATAACTTCTTGACAGAAATAATGGCAGGCGTAATATAACCTACGAATCGGTTCTTTGAGTGAGGTACTCGGAGAACCGCGTTTGGAAAACTGACGGAGGATGGAGACATTATGAACACACACAAACGCGCGATCTTCGCGCATACCAGGAAAAGTGCGGCCAAAGTGGACTTCGGTGCGGCTCCCGGCGATTCGGGTGGTGGTGGTGTGGCGCTGATCGGCTTCAAGGAGAACACCCCCGGCGCGCTTACGACGATCAAGGCAGTGACCGGCGGCTAAAGCGATCAGCCAATGGACACCATTTCTTCCGAGGCCGCTGGCCTCATACATGACCCTCTAAGCAATCGCAAGATTGCAAGGAGGGTCGCATTTTTTATACCGAAATTTCAAATTTCAAAATCCAGATGTCAAATCAAGCTCAAAGCTCAAATATCAAAACCTTGAACTTTGGATTTTGACCTTGATTTGAAATTTGTCATTTGAACTTTGGATTTATCATCCCGCCTTTCTTTCTTGCAAACCTCTCCTTCTTCCCTTAAAATGCACTAATGCCAAATCAATCTAAAAGGAATGCGAGCGGAAAGCTTAATGGAGGTAGAAATCAGAAAGGGAACAGTAAGAGAGACAATCACAAATACATTTTCGTCATCGGCGGAGTGATGTCGGGAGTAGGTAAGGGGGTGGCGACCTCGTCGATCGGAATGATCCTTTCGACCAAAGGCTACAAAGTCAATCTAGTCAAAGTCGATCCTTACTTGAACGTCGACGCCGGCACAATGAACCCCACCGAACACGGTGAGGTTTTCGTTTTGAATAGCGGTTTGGAGACCGATCAGGATATGGGCAATTACGAACGCTTTCTCGATCGTGATCTTGAAGCCGTTGATTACATCACGAGCGGCATGGTTTATAAGCATGTCATCGAGAAAGAGCGGGCATTGAAATACGGCGGTAAGTGCGTTGAAGCCGTCCCGCATATTCGAGATGAGATTGTCTCCCGCTTCGAGGAGTCAGCTCGGGTCAATCAGTCTGATATTTCCATAATTGAAATCGGTGGCACGGTTGGCGACTATCAGAATGTTATGTTCATCGAAGCCGCCCGCGTCTTGAAGATCCGCCATCCCCGCGATGTTATTTTCATAATGGTTTCCTATTTACCCATACCCGGTACTTTGGGCGAAATGAAAACCCGGCCCACTCAGCATGCCGTCTACCATCTGGCTTCTTATGGCGTGACCACAGACATTATCATTGCCCGGGCGGCGACCCCAGTTGACGAGAGGCGCAAAGAGAAGATCGCTACGGCCTGCAACATTCTTCCTGAGCGTGTCATTTCCGCTCCAGATATCAAGAGCATTTACGATGTGCCGGTCAATTTCGAACATGATCGCTTGGCCGAGATCGTTCTCGAGCTTCTGGAATTGCCCTCAGGCAAAACCAGCCCGCTTTTCAAGAGTTGGGCGGACATGGCGGAAGGAATTAAGAATCATGCCAAGAGCACCGTCGATATCGCTATCGTGGGCAAGTACTTCAATACGGGGGATTTTATTCTTTCCGATTCATATTTATCTGTACTAGAAGCCATTAAGTTTTCAGCTTATGCCGCGGGCGTTAAGCCGGTTATACATACGATTAATGCGCGAGATTTTGAAGGGGAGGGTAGTGACGCGTCCTTACGGCGCACGGGTATGTCCCTTCGTTTTGCTTCGCAAAAGTCGGGACATCCCGTTGCGCCTGCGGACGCGAAGAGCGGCTCCCCTTACAGTCAGCTCGACGGTATGGATGGCATTATCGTCCCTGGAGGCTTCGGTGAGTCGGGTATTGAAGGAAAATTAAATGTTATCCGCTACGCTCGGGAGCATAATATTCCATACTTTGGTCTTTGCTATGGCATGCAACTTATGACCATTGAATACGCCCGCAATGTTCTGGGACTCAAGGGTGCTCACACGGCCGAGATCGATCTCAAGTCCCCGCATTTGATCATCGACATTATGCCCGATCAGAAGAAGAAAATCGCCGAAGGGAATTATGGGGGGAGCATGAGGTTGGGGAGGTATCCCGCCGCACTGGTCAAAGGAACGGTGGCGGCAGAGGCGTACAGAATCTTAAATCTTAAATCTCAAAAATCAAATCTGAATGACAAAGAAATGGCGGGGGGTAAAAATGGCGAGAACATCATTTACGAAAGGCATCGGCATAGGTACGAGGTCAATCCGGAGTATATAGAGAGGCTGGAGAAGGGAGGGTTGGTTTTTTCGGGGAAATCGCCGGATGGCAAGCTGATGGAAATAGCCGAATTGCCGCGGAAAGTTCATCCATTCTTCCTGGGTACGCAGTTTCATCCAGAATTCTTGGCTAGACCGTTGTCTCCACATCCGTTGTTTACGGGATTTATGGAGGCAGCGAAGGGGAGGAAGGGGAAGAAGTAAGTTTTTGTGCTATCCTAAAGGCATAAAACAATGTCCTTTTTCGCCTCAACGAGCAGGGTTCTAAGTGAAAAGCAAAGCCTTTTCTGGAAGTTCTTTCCTTTCTGGATGTTCATGCTCTTCTATAAGTTTGCCGGGGCTGTTCATTATTCGCTCATTTCTCCTTATGGCGAACGACTTCTACCTCTCTGGATCGTCGGACTCCTGATGGGCGGCAGTTCGGTTATCCAATTGCTTCTCGATGTGCCAGCTGGGCGGATCATGGATCGCTTCGGCTATTTGAAATTTCTTAAAATCACGACTTTTCTTTTTCTTCTGGCCGGTCTTTTCCTCCTTTTCGGCCTTAATGAATTTACCTACTACGGCTCGCTCCTTCTGGCGACTTTCGGTTGGCTTTTCTTCGGGCCGGGCAATATCGCTTATGCTCTTGCCAAAGCTCCTGCCGGTCAAGCCGGGCGCTTCATATCGACCAAAGATACATTCAGTTCAATCGGGGTCGTTCTTTCCAGCGCCTCGTTGCCGCTGATCTTGGTCTTGCCGCCGCAGATTGTGGGCTGGATACTGACAGTCTTTTTCATTCTTTCCCTAGCTTTTCTTTACTGGAGCCCGGCTGATGAGCAGTCCAAAAGAGCTCCTCTTCCGGCTGAGTCCTTCTACAAGAAAAGGGAACCTTTGGGCAAAGTTATCAAAGCTCTGGGCCGCCTCAATCCGGCTAGTGGGATGCTTCTCCTTTCTGGTATCTCCAGCGGCATTTTCTACGGCACAATCTGGTTCGTTATCCCTCTGGTTATATTGACCCATGCCAGCTCGGGCCTTCTGGGTTTGGGCCTGGGAATCTTCGATTTCTCGATCGTGGTCCTCGGTTATGTTCTGGGAACCCTGGCGGATCGGGCTAATAAGCGCTCTCTGGTCTTCTTCGGTCTCTTAACTTTCGCTCTAGCCGGAATTCTTGTCAGCTTCAATTTAAGCTGGCTCTTCCTCCTCTTCGGTTTCATTGCCACTGCCGGCGACGAATTGGCCAGCCTGGCTCTCTGGTCCTGGCTCCACACTCTCGATAAAAAGCATGCCAATGACGGGGCAATCTCCGGCGTCATCAATCTCTTCAGCGACCTCGGTTGGGCCATTGGTCCCATCATGGCCGGCTTCCTCTATGTCTTGGTTGGTCCCAGCTGGACCATTCTTGTTGGGGCTCTCCCGGCTGCTTTGGTCTGGATTATCTATGAATTCCTGATGCACAAGCACAAGCACGCCCCGTTGGCTCCCGGTCAGGTGAAAGTTATTCCACCCAAGCCATATAGAGCTAGGCATCGGACATAAAAAAGGCCGTCCCGAAGGGGCGGCTTTTCATGAAATGCGTTTCCACCGGAAGACGGTGGTCTTGCTACCGCGACTTTCTTCATAGCCGTTTCGGCGAAAGACTTTGCGCTTGATGTGGCACATGAAGAGATGTCGAAGGCAAATGACATTGAGCCCGGGCC
>JBAYFW010000069.1:0-5413 GCA_041667005.1 Minisyncoccota bacterium
ACTTGGCAGTATCGCTATATCATTGGAGATGGTCGAATCGAGAGTAGTATTCAAGGCCAAAGGGACTTCGCTCATGTTGCTTTCATCCCTACTCATAGCAGTGAGCGGCTTTTTGTTCAAATTTGTAGGTATCGATCATGGATTTCTAATAACGAGCTTCTGGACATATGCTGGCTATACGCTATTGGGCATATTCCTGTTCCTTTTCATAAAGAGCTATAGGATTCAATTTATCGAAACATTGAAGGTCAATAGCGTCAAAATCATCGGGATCAATGTAGTCAACGAAGTAGTCTCTATTGGCGGTAAGATGCTGCAGAATCTGGCTACACTGCTCGCCCCGCTTGCTTTGGCAGTATCGGTGAATGGTTTTCAGCCGATCTTTGTTTTGATTTACGGCATCATTCTGACGATATTTTTTCCCGGCTTGGTGAAGGAGGTTACGACTAGGAAGCATCTCACTTTGAAGGTAGCGTCAATTGCAGTTATTGTCGCCGGCGCCTTTTTGATAAATTAGGCCGACCGCCATTTTTTGATATAATTTAAATATGCAAAAAATCCATGCATAAAAATGACATGAACGATGCTAAAGAAAAATGGTTAAGTCATCTTTCTAATATGCCGGGTGAGATCAAAATAATTCCGTATGACAGAACAGCTCCGGAAAAGTTTCAGAAGGTCAGAGATTTCATACAATCTAAACTTGGAAAACAGGTCAGAGTTGAGCATCGCGGAGCAACAGCCTTGGGAATATCCGGTCAGGATGAAATCGATGTCTATGTATCTGTTCCGCCACAAGATTTTGATAAATATGTTTTATTGGTCGCAGAATTGTTCGGCGATCCGAGAAGCTTATACCCATTACAGAGGGCGCGTTTCAGAGCTGAACAATCAGGAAAGAAGATTGATCTATTCGTGATAAATGAGAAATCGGAAGATTGGCTAAATGGAGAGAAGTTCGCGGCCTATTTGAGGGAAAATGCAGGTGCTTTGGAGGAATACAGAAAATTGAAAGAATCGGGGGCGGGATTGAGTACGCAGGAATATTATAGGAGAAAAGATGCGTTTATCGAGAAGATTTTAACGGCGTAAATTTGATCGGATAACATCCGACCTTTGATTATGCTAAGTATCTTCAATAAATAAGCTGCCGGCTTTGTCTAATACGGCCGGATAACATTTGTGGTATAGTATTTGAATGATAAAGGTATATGGGTCTTCCGAACAAACGAGCGCACCGCTTTCATCCGCGGTTGAAGCAAATGGCTTGGTATTTGTTTCCGGCCAGATTCATGCTGATAGTGCGTGGAAATTGCAGGGCAAGACCACTGAGGAGAAGTTCGCACTAATAATGACTAACATTGAAGTCATTCTAGCCGCATCCGGCCTTTCAAAAAAAGATATCATACAGATTCGCCTGTACCTGACTAATTTGTCTGAGCTGCCGGTTCTGAATGAAATATACAAACAATATTTTGATCATCCATTTCCAGCAAGAACCGCGGTGGGCGTCTCTCAGCTACCGCTCGGCGCGACTTTGGAGATTGAGGTAGTCGCTAGCCGATAGGATCAGAAATGGTCACAATTTCGTACACACGGCCAACCAGCAATATTGCTCATATTTGACGCCATGGAAGCATACCTGTCCGCCGCAACCAAATCTTGATAAACTGTAAACATGCGCGAGGAAATCACAATGGAAGATCTGGGATATAACGACATTTTTGAAACCAATGCCGCGAAATTGAAATCGGAATCGGATGGTTTTTTAACCGCCCGCGTTATAGCCGAACACCGGGGATCCTACAGGGTCAAAAATGAAAAGGGTGAATATTTGGCCAGAGTGACGGGCAAGCGAATGTTTCAGGCCTCATCGAGAGAGGATTATCCGGTTGTAGGCGACTTCGTGACTATAACCGATTTGGACGGAGAGCATGTCACGATTCATAACATCTTGCCGAGGAAGACTCTGATAAAAAGAAAGCATGGTGATAAGAGTCGGGACATTGAGAAAAGCGAGACTCAGATCATAGCCGCCAATGTTGATGAAGCATTTGTTGTTGAGTCTCTCGATAGGGATTTCAGCTTAAATCGCTTCGAAAGATATTTCGTCATCCTTAACGACGGCGGAGTAAAACCGGCCATTGTCTTGAACAAAATTGATTTGATCTCCAAAGAAGAACTTGATTCAAAAATGGCAGATATAAAGGAGAGGTTTAGCGGTATTGAGGTTATTCCGACTAGCTCGGTCAGCGAAGAAGGCTTAGAGGAATTGCGAAAACATATCCACAAAGGAAAGACTTACTGTTTTCTGGGCTCTTCCGGCGTGGGAAAATCTTCTTTGATAAATACATTACTTGGTCAGGACAAAATAAAGACCAAAGACATAAGTCTCGACAGTGGCAGAGGCAAACATACAACAACCAGCCGGGAAATGTATTTTCTAGATAATGGCGGGATTGTTATTGATAATCCGGGCATGAGAGAAGTGGGGATGACAGACTCCGATGCCGGTATAAGTGACATTTTTGATGAAATAATTGATCTGGCAAAGGGATGTAAATTTGCGGATTGCACCCATGTAAGCGAACCGGGCTGCCAAGTCTTAGCGGCCTTAAATTCCGGCAAACTAGATGCAGAAAAATATTCGAATTACATTAATCTCAAAAAGGAAGCTTTGCATTATGAATCGACCGAAAGAGAGAAGAAAGAAAAAGAACGTTCATTCGGCAAATTTATGAAAACGGCCAAGAGGCAGTTGAAAGAAAGGAAGGGGTAGTTATCATGCTTATAATTCTGGTTGGATAGCCGGCAAATTCTTCCTAATTCGTGATATATTGAGAACCTCAATCCTCCTATGAATAAGGCTTTCTTTTCTTGGTTTGTATATGTATTGACCGCTATCATTCTCTTAGTCGTTGTTATTGGTCTCGCCTATCGTTTTGAAAGGAAAGCAACCATCCCACGAACCATCACAGTCACCATCATTCCCGGTTCAACGATTAACACCATAGCCAAGCAATTAAGTCGTGCCGGCCTGCCATCCCAGACATTTCTGAAGTTAGCACTGCCCACATTTAGCGCTTCTACAACACCATTAAACCCGGTAGCAACAAGTTCTGGAGTAACAAGTTCAGATCTGGCAAATGCAGGCTTGGGTCTGGAAGGTTATCTTTATCCCGACACTTACAATTTCAGTTCCAATCAAAGTGCAGAGAGGATCATAAAGACACTAACAGACAATTTTGATAAGCATTTCCCCCAAGAGCTTTTTGATAGGCAGAAAGATGCAAATCAGAAGGGAATAGTTCGGAGCAAGCGCGATATCGTAATAATGGCTTCTATTTTGGAAAAGGAAGTTGCCACAGACGAGGATAGGAAGATTGTGGCGGGAATTCTTTGGAAAAGATTGGGAGAGAATTTGCCACTGCAGGTTGATAGCACCTCGCACTACTTCTTAGGAGCGCCGAACGGAGTGTTATATAATACGTATAAGAATACCGGTTTGCCCTTTGGCCCCATCTGCAATCCATCGTTGAGTAGCCTGAAAGCGGCTCTCTTGCCGACGGCCAGTGATTACTGGTACTTTCTAAGCACCAAGGAGGGGAGAATAGTATATAGCAAGACGTTAGGGGAACATCTTATTAACAAAGCTAAATATATCGAATAGCCGTGAATAAAAAAATCATTTTAATTGTCGCTTCGGTCCTCATAGTTATTGGAGTCGCTCTTTCTTTTGGTTTGTTAAGGACCGGGGGACATATTCCGGCGTTCGACTACAAGCCGGTCTACCGCCTAGCTCCGGAAAAAGTCTCGCGTTCGGCGGCTATCAGAGTTGAAATACCGGCCGCTAGTACGGTCCAGGTATCAGATATCTCCAAGGTCGTGAAGTTTCAGCCGGCCATTAGCGGTCATTGGCTCTCCGGAACTGAAGCTCAGGGCGCGGCTGTTTACGACGCTTCCCAGAAAGACAAAGTCTTTTATTACAAACCGGACAGATCGCTAGAGGCCGGAGTCCATCATGATGTAATTTTGGCCTTGGCTAATGATCAGGTCATCCGCTCGGATTTTCTCTCAGTTCCTGATCCGGAAGTTAGCGCCATCCTGCCTCATGGCGACGACGAGGTTATGACCAATACCAAGATAAGCATCGTTTTCAATCGACCAATGGTGCCTTTGAGTACGCTCGATCAATACACTTCAGGTAATATTCCCGTAACTATCACTCCCAAAACAGCCGGCCGCTACAAATGGATAAGCACTAATACTCTGCAGTTTATACCCGATAAGGGCCTTATCTCTTCCGCTCATTATGTTGTTGCCGTTAATGCCGGCTTTTCTTCTCTGGAAGGGTTGGATGTCAAACCAACTCAGTCGTCTTTCAGCACTCTTCACTTGCGCTTTTGGTCCGAAAAGAGCGATGGTTTTAACCCCGATCCCAACATCAATGCTGTTCGCGGTTACAATCAACCACTTCTGGTTCGCTTCAATCAGCCTGTTGATCTGGATGCTACCAAGTCTTTTATTAAAGTCTCCGACGGTACCACAGGTAGCCCCGTTCAGTTCACTCTCAAGTATGGCTCGACGCAAAACGATAAGGGAATTATGATTGAAGATCAGAGCCTCTTGGCCGTATATCCGGCAAGCGGTGATAAGGGCAGTTGGGAGCCTCAGCATCAATACATCGTAACTGTGAATCGCGCTTATCCCAGATCAGGCGGAGATATCTTGATTTCGGATGCCAAAAGCTTTGTCTTCTCTGTGGACAAAATATATTCCGGACTGGAAGTGCTCTCGCCGAGGACAAATCAAGCTAGTCTCGACCGCTTTGATCCGACCGGACAACTGGTTATAACCTTTTATGAAAATATCGATCTCAGCAAAAGCGAAATAAGCGGAAAATTTGTGGATAAAGTTCAGTATGGAGAGAAATGCCAAGAGAGAGTAAGTCCTTGTAATAAAATTCAGGATAGAAAAAGGGTTTTGGTCTCGTTCAAAAATAACGGAATTCATCCGGGGGACAAGATAGGAGTCAATCTCGATTCTATTGTTTCCGATCTCGGTAACAGACTGACTTCGAAGCCGCTACCAATTACTCTTAGTGTCTATCAACCGCTTTTGATCTATGGCATAAAATCTTATGGTTATCTCGACAGGCTCCTCATCTGTTCCAATAATCCTATAGATGTTAAAAATACGGGTAATAAACTTTCCGTACAGCCTAATTTTGTCTCGACCTCCTGGCAGAACTCATATCTTCATAGCGATTATTCCGGCAATCTGGGTTGCAATCGCGGACAATTCGAAACTAATATCTATGGTTACCTGCTTGGACAAAGCAAGTATCAAGCAACCGTGGCTGTCTCTGATGTTTTCGGTCAGACGGCCCAAGGCTCTTCGGAGTTTACTAGCC
>JBAYFW010000070.1:0-5045 GCA_041667005.1 Minisyncoccota bacterium
ATACGACGGAACAACTCCACGCGTCGCCATATCATCAATATCGAAAGACGACTTCGCGAAAAAACGTTGGAGTGCGTGGTCAATGCCCCAGGCAATATCCGACCCCGGCATACCAAATAAAGACGCGTGCATCATCCCCGAAAAATTCGATGACGGATATGTCTTTCTTCATCGCGTTGAAAATGCCGTATGTGCCGATATACTCCCCGACCTCGATTTTTCAAAGAGAAAGATAAACCGATGCATCGAGATACTCTCCCCGAGAAAAGGTATGTGGGACTCAAAAAAAGTCGGCATCGCCGCGCCACCTATTAAAACCAAAGCAGGCTGGCTCCTCTTTTATCACGGCATATCCGAGTCGATGACATATCGCGTCGGCGCGGCACTTCTCGACCTCGAACATCCCATCATTGTGAAAGCCAGAACCGCAACACCGATATTCGAACCTCAAGAAGACTATGAGTTAAAGGGCGTCATGCCGCGCGTCGTCTTCCCTTGCGGCATTGTGCGACGCGGCGATACCATATACATGTACTACGGCGCCGCCGACTCGACCGTCTGCCTTGCCACAGGAAAGCTCTCCCGCATCCTCGCTTCGCTTTCCGCATCATGATGAATCTCAAAGACAAGAAAATCATCATATTTGACCTCGACGGAACGCTTACCGAGAGCAAGCAAGATCTCGACCCCGAGATGGCAGAGCTTCTTGTAAAACTCATGGCAAGCCACATCGTCGCCGTCATAGGCGGAGGCTCATATGGACAATTCACCCGGCAATTTCTCGCGCATCTCCCCCATAAGCCCGACTTTTTAAAGAACCTCTTTATCTTTCCTACATCAGGGACTATTTCATATGCGTTTAAAGACGGAGCGTGGAAAGAAATCTACTCGTACCCTCTCGACCTCGCGCAGAGGAGGCGGATATTCTATGTCCTTTCAAGCGTGGAAAAAGCGCTTTCCATTCATGAAGAAAAGACATACGGAGACAAAATAGAAGACCGCCTGACCCAAATAACCTATTCGGCACTCGGCCAAGAAGCGCCTCTTGATGTAAAAAAGGGATGGGACCCTGATGAAGCAAAACGAAAGAGAATAGTTGATTTTATTACACCTCTCCTGCCCGGCTTAAGCATCCGTATAGGCGGCATGACATCAATCGACATAACGAAAAAAGGCATAGACAAAGCGTACGGTATAAAAGAGATAGAAAGAGAGCTCAAAACCCCTATTGTCGATATGGTATTCATAGGCGATGCCTTTTTTGAAGGCGGAAACGATTACCCGGCAATATCAACGGGCATCGATTGCATAGCAGTCAAAAACGTCACAGAAACGAAAGAAAAGATACGAGAAATCACCGCGTAGAGTTTTAGATTTAAAATAAGGTATGTGGATCGGGATAATAAAAAGGCCGCGTCCGCAGACACGACCTTAATCGACATAGTTTTGGGGAACGTATGTTCCCGAATAAGAAAATCCCTTGGAGGTGTCAATCTGGAGATCGACACCGAGACTTTGCGCGAGATCTCGGATTATTCTTAGGCCAGTTCCAAAATTAACGCCGTTGCCAGCCAATCTGGAGTGATTAGAGCAACTTTCAAAATCATGTGTCTCTTCGCCATTGTCCTTAATTTCAAACTCAAACGCTCCATTTTTTAGCTCAATTACCAAGGAACCCATACCATGAGCGTGGTCAAAGATATTCTTGGCGATCTCGTTGATGAGAGCGTCGAGTGTCATAATTTCTCCCGTCAGTCCTGTGACAGATGCACGGATTCGTTCGAGAAATTCCCTTCGGTCAGTCACAGTTCCATCAAATCGCATTTCGAGAGTTTTGGTCTCGTTATTCATCGGTACATCTCCTTTCAAAGTTTATTGATTGTTCTGAATACAACTTAGGATAAATAGATAACAAAGTAAAGCGTAACGAAAAGAAAGACTGGAATATTTTGAGATGACAAGTTTTGTAGTTAAAATCTATTGATTAGATTCACTATCCTATAATCTCATCTATCCAACCAAGTTTTTTCCATAAAACTATTTCGTCATAACAAGCAACTTCTTTGGCCGGCATGTTAGCAAGTATCAGTTTTATATTTTTTCTGTAAACTAATTTTTGAGCCAAACCAAACCCCAATTCAGCAAAAGTTTCAGCCCCTATGTAGCCATCAATTCCATTCTTTTTATCGTTGGCAATAAATAACACATCTGCATCAGAGATATCTTTAAAAAAACTTCTATGAACGTCCGGATAAAGTTTCAAAAGATCCTCTGGAGATATGGTTTTTGGATAATTCAAAACAGAAAAATTTTCTTTGTTAGTCCAATATTGAACCCACTTTTGTATCTCATTTTGAAGTCCTGCACTTCCGGCTATAACTATTTTCATAATTTTTAAAAATCACTGGCGGTGAACTCAGGTTAGGTGTCATTAGAAACAGACCGTGTAAGGCTATTTTAGCAGACTTTTTGAAGATTTAAAGAGGTATGTGGGTTGGGGTCACTTTTCTGGACTTATGGTCATAATTCGGTAGTATCAGTCCAGACCAACAAACCAAAACTCCAACCATTTTAGGAGACAGTTCTATGAAAAAAGCAATAATCATCGGCGCTGGCGGTATCGCTAAGCACCTTGCGGTTCGGCTCGAGTCTCAAGGAATCACTGTCTATTCCGTAGGGAGAAATCAGGCGGTGCAATTCAGCGGATTGCTGGAAGCTGAAAAGCCCCATGCAGTCTTCCTCACCATCTCAACCCTCGACAAAGGCGAAGCGGCTCGGGATTATATCCTTACCTGCATCAAAGCCAGAATCCCGGTAATTACATGCGAGAAAGGTGCCCTTGCATATCACGCAAAGACCCTCAAGCCACATCTCGGCAAGATCGGATTCAGCGCCACGGTCGGTGGCGGAACGCGGATGCTCAAGTATGTCGCAGGGCGGCATCTTGCAAACAAGCAAGTGGAGATCAGTGCAGTCGTCAACGGGACACTGAACTTCATCTTCGACGAGATTCGTCGTGGTGGAAGATCGCTCGGCGAGGCGTGCAAAGAAGCATGTAAACTCGGCTACGCTGAACCAGGTGCTACTGATCCTTTGAGTCTCATCAACGGCGAACTCAAAGATGTGCGGATGAAGACTTGCGTCTTCTTTAACACAATCCTTGCGATCGACAGGATCGTGACGCCAGACGAGCTCGGCTTGCTCGAGCAAACAGCCCCGGACCTGGAGCAACTGAACGAAGAAGGCGGCGATTATCGATTGGTTGTTTCCTTTTCGAATCATAAGCAGACCAAGGAACACCCTCGGTTCGGTAAGCGGTTCAAATTGCACTTCGTCGACGGCTGGCACATTACCGGATCATTTCGGCAGATTACCCAAGCATCCCAACTTTCCTCATGGCTCCCCGGAGGAGTTGGAAATGCAGTGCATATCATCGAAGGAGAGCTTGGTTCCGGAGGTAAATACACGCTCTCGGGACCAGGTGCAGGGCATGAACCGACGACCTCGGCCATGTTAGCTGACTTCGAGGAGTTGACCAAGTAGGAAATTCACAAAAACACATTGCGTGGAGAGAAATCTTTCCACGCAATTTTTATTTACATGAGTAAAAGTGATCACTCTACAAACCTAAGCATTCGGGTCGCTCCGATACTTAGTTCTCTTGGCGGAAACAATGCCCGGAACTTTGAACCAAAAACACGGCTAAAATTCGAGGATCTTGATAAAAGTATACAGAAACTAAGAGATATCTACAAAATTCATCCCGAATGGTTTGAGGTGCCGAAACCTAAATCAGATAAGGGACGGAATGTGGTTGATTATTCTATTTAAAATTGGGAAAACTTATTTATCACCTATCACCTTACCTTTCAACGATTTCATTCTTGGGAACATGAACAGAAATATAGCTACAAGCAAAGATCCTGTTAGTAATGATATTGAAGTGCCAATATCGGGAGTTCCGAGGAATACAAAAACATATAAATTTGTAACCAAAGAAAGGAAATAGGCGTATAACAAAGATTTACTGATACTATTCCACAATAATACTGAATCATGGTTTCCAACAGATTTTCTCCAAACCAAATCTAAATATTCTGTTCTATTCTTTAAGATTTCTGTTTCTCCTGGTGATCCAGTAATGGCAAATGGATGCCATTTAACAATAGAAGACACTCTTAAAGAGGCTGGGTAATAAGTAGCTATGGCGAGAACAAGTAACCAAAAAGTCCATGACAAGAAGTATGGTAAGTATTCATTGTTTGTAATGAGTAGCTGAGGAAGGAACGAGAGTAAACCAGCAATAGTGAGGAGAGTACCCGTTCCCGCCGTCTGGTTTGAAAGGACTACTCCAATCTTTTCTAATTCTTCGGTAAAGAAGACTATTTTTTGTTTGTATATATCATTCTGCATATTGGTTTCAACAACTCATACTCAAATAGGAAACTGAAATCTAGACCATATTATTAAAGAATTTTTGCCTTCTTTAGTATAGATCTCACTGATAGTGGATACTTGTGCGCCTTAGTTAAAGCTTTCTTGGCTTGGTCTTTGGTAATAAAGCCTACGGTTACCTCTCGCGCCAAACGTGTAGTGTCAGGATGAAAACCGAGTAGTTTTTGCGCCTTAATTTCTGCCGCTCTCGCGAACAGACAAGAATTAGCATTTGACTCAATTAAGAATTCTCCTGTTGGGACTTTCCAACCTAATTCTTTAAGTATTTTTCTCGTATCTGCAATCTTTCTCTGAAGTAGGAATGGGAGATGGACTATATACACGGGTAGTTTATTTTTGAATGGTTGTAGCTTTCTGATGGCAGAAAAAGTGAACTTTTTTGACTGGCTATCTTGGCTTAGCCCCGCCCATTCGTTAATGCCAAGCACAACCACTTGTACACCGTTTTTTATAGCCTCGCCATAGTACGCTCTAATTACTAAGCGTCTGCACAGTTGGCAGGTTCTAACAAAAGGAATGTTATGAGTGCATTTAATGGAGTAGTGCCTTCGCCCCTCTACATACCATTTGCGGAAGTTTTCCTTAAGCTC
>JBAYFW010000071.1:0-4923 GCA_041667005.1 Minisyncoccota bacterium
CTTTTATCTTAACTTGGATGAAGTGCTTCACCCTACCCAGGTTGATCAGACTTTGAAAGAGATTGTGGTGAAAAGAAAAAAACAGTATTCCACGTATTCAGAAGTTAGGCCTCCTTCTCACTTTGTCACCCTGAATCGCACGCCGCCACTTATTCCAAATACACACAGCTTGCAATCGGACCTAATCCAGGCCAAGCCGGCTTCTTCAGGCAAGATCCGCGGCCGGGTCAAAATTTTCAAAGATTTTTTCTTGCCCTCCAAGATCGATTTTGAAATTATGGTCACTTCTCATACCGATCCCGGCTGGACTCCCCTTATCGCTCTTTCCAAGGGCCTGATAATCGAACATGGTGGGGTTCTTTCCCACGCTTCTATCGTGGCTCGGGAACTGGGCATACCAACGGTTATCGGAGCCTTGGGCGCGACCACTACTTTCCGAGACGGACAGGTTGTAGAAATTGACGGCTCAAATGGTATGATAAAGCTCTTAATATGAAGATAATCAGACCTCCTCAGCAAAGTCTTGATAATGATTATATTGCTCTTCTTCGGAACAAATACGGAGAGCGGAAGAATTTCGACTTCTTTGAAGATGACGCGCGGAAGGCTTGGAATTTTTGCATAACTAACGACAAATTGAATTTTTACCCTCTAGCCGGCCATGCTGATGGCAAGCTTGAAGCTCATGCCGCCTTGATCATTGATAAGAGGTTGCCGGCCGGAGAAGCTTTCTTCGGCTTCATGGAATTCCCGGACAATGATTTGATCTTTAAGAATCTTTGGAATGCTCTTGTGACCGAGGCCAGGGAGAAGGGAATAACTGTTCTCAGGGGTCCGGTAAACGGCAGTATTTGGCATCAGTATCGCTGTCTCCGGGAGAGCGACGGTTCAGACTTCTTCAAGGCTGAACCGATGGCTGAATCCTATTATTATAATTACTTGGTTTCGAACAAGCCCTTTAAGCAAGTTGATTATATCTCGGCCTACCGCAAGCCCTTTGATATTGTTCTTAGGTTTATCGACAAAAAAGCCTTGGAAAAGATGACTAGCTTGGGATTTACCATTAAGGAAATAAATTGTGTCGATCCAGGAATCTTGGGCGATTTGGCCAAGATTTCCAAAGCAGTCTTCAGTCAAAGCTGGGGCTACACCGAGCTGACTTTAAATGAATTTATGGAACTTTACACTTTGGACAAAATGGCCAGCCACCTCGGCTCTCTTTATCTGCTCTATAAAGGTTCAACAGTCATCGGCTTTTGCAGTACCAGTCAGGAAGACGAGGAAACTCTCATTTGCAAAACCATCGCTCTTCTTCCTGAATATCAAGGGTTGGGCCTGGGTAATGCTCTGGCCTATCAAGTTCACCAAGATGCCACCGCGAGGGGTTATAAGAAGATGATCTATGCCCTTATCCGCGAAGGCAATAACATCAAAAACTTTCCCCAAGAGCAGGCGGTAATCTTCCGCAAATATGCCGCTTTTGAATTTAATCTATGAATGCTTTCTATTTCATTATCGGATCATGCCTGCTTCTCGGCATCGTGGAGGTCGTCAAGAGAAAATTTTCTTTGTCGGCCAATATTACTAGAAAGATTAGTCATATTGGAGCGACAATCATTGCCGCTCTTAGCCCGCTTTTCATCGATAAGACAATTATCGTAGTGACCTGCTTGATGTTCAGTCTAGTTCTGCTTTTCTGCCGGAAAATGAGCTTTCTTTCGTCGATCTATGGCGTTAATCGGGATTCTCTGGGCGATGTCTTCCTGCCTCTCGGTGAAGCATTGGCTGCTATTATTTTCTTACCGGACCATCTTACGGCTTTTCAATACGGCGTTTTAGTCATGGGTATTTGTGATGCCCTAGCCTCTCTAGTGGGCGAGCCCTATGGCTGGCACAAAGTTTCATTTCTAGGCATTAAGAAAAGTCTAGAAGGTTCGATTGTCTTTTTCCTTTCAGCACTCTTGCTTGCCATTTTCCTTTTCCCCATTTTAGGTTTCCAGATAATCATTGTGGCCGCTATTTTAACCTTAGCTGAATTTTTCGGATATTACGGTTCCGACAACTTGATCTTGCCCATATTAGGCGGTTTTCTATTTATCTGGTTGGTGTAATGAATTATCATCATGAAAATTATCCACAAAATTGCGGCTATTGTTATTCAAGACGATAAATTTTTAGTCGTCCGTAAGAAAGGCAAAGATGTTTGGACGAATCTTGGCGGCCATCCCGAAGAAGGTGAAAGTGAAGAACAAGCTCTTATTCGGGAAATTAAAGAGGAAATGGGTTGCCTTGGTATTGTCAAAAAGAAATTGGGTGATTTTGAAGCGCCTGCTGTTTTTGATAAAGATTCGATTGTAAGGCTGTCAACCTATTTAGTTGAGTTGCAAGGGCCGATTGTTTTTGAAGATCCAGAATTGGAGGAGTATAGATTTATCGGTTCTAATTACCGGAAAGAGGGGGTTAAACTACCTTTTTCACTTGAAGAAAAGGTCTTGCCGTATTGCCTGCAGAATGGGCTACTTAATTGGTAGGCTCTTCAAACACTTTCTCTTGTAAAGCAAAACATTACATAATTATTCCGGAGAACGAGAAAGATTTCTGCTCTTTGGCCGTCCTTTCTGTTATAATTATCCTATGAAAGCTATAAATATTCTTCGTCTATTTCTCCTCATTCTAATCATTGAAGGAGTAGTTCTCCTTTGTACTCAGAAGATTTGGGTACCCAAGATTGTTAATGGAATAATCGCTTCAGAAGATCAGTCTGATAACAGACTATCAAATCAGCTTCACAGTTATTCTCAATTAAAAGCAGGGGATTCATTTGCCAAAGTCAAAAGATTATTTGGTTCGCCTGAAGGCGACATCGGCTCGGGTATTCACATCTTTGTTTATACTCTAGCTGATAAGAGTCGAGTCCTGATTGGCTTTGCTGATTTGAAGCATCTTCTTTACGTTAAACATGTTTCTTTTGAAGGTAAAAGCACGGATTTGGCTGGTAGTAAGTCTTACTAAGAACCTTAAGGATTGACTGTTATAAATAAAAAACAGCGCCGGTGGTTGGAGATCCGGCACTGTTGGGTTACAACCCACATCGCAAGCATGTTTTGGTCTTGTGATAGCAGATTCCGTAGGATCTCTACGGCCTGCCGGTCGCAGGCTGCCCGAACCTCCAGGCGCAACAACCTTGTCGGCTGGAGGTAGCCCCGCCCCAAGGGATCACCTTGGAGGGGCCAGCTTCGGCTACCCACTGTCCAGGAACGACATGCTAGTAGTGTACCGCATACGCATCCTCCTTTCTTAGAGACCCTAAAGAATTTATTTCCAAAGGGCTCGTTGCTGACTAAATTTAATCATATCTGGATTTTCTCTGCAAGTCCCGACAAAAGTGATGTCTGTGAAGCAAAAAGCGGCGTGTTGTAGACGCCGCTTGTGTAGACTTGTGCACGAGGGCACTAGCCGTGAAGCTTCTTATAGCTTTTGTAACTCAGGTAACCCAGAATTAAAACCAGCACTCCCAGGATCATGAGCGAATTCAAGAGACTGACAAACTTCATCATGAGGCCGAACCAAGCTAGGGTTAGGATTGAGACGATATCACCGGTTGAAGTCTGAACCGAAAGGACGGTTGTTCGGATCTGATCCGAGTCCGTTATTGACATATCCCAAATATCTGATATTATCTAGATATGAAATGGATAATCGTTACAGGAACCTGGCGCTTGACCAATAAGGAAGTCGAGAATGATGTTCGGCTGGCGGCTAGGAAAATCTTTGAAGACGGCAACGGCCTCGTGACCGGCGGAGCGACCGGCGTCGACTATTTCGCGGTGGACGAATTCCTTAAGCTCAATCCGGACTGTACCCGCATCCGTATCTTCATTCCGGCCCGCTTTGAACACTATATCGCTGATTACCGCAAGAACTGGAAGTCTGTACCCATTACCGATTCAGATATCGATAACCTTAACAATTTGCTCACTCTTATCAAGGCCAGGAATCCTAGCGCAGTTTTCGAGGTTCGAAAAGATAGCGGAGATATTTCCCAAGCTGAATACGATCTCCGGCATAACGATGAAGTAGCTTTTTCGGACGAAGTCTACGCCTTCAAAGTTAACGATAGCCATGGCACAAGCGATACAGTCGAGAAGGCTAAAGATGCCGGCTTGCCTATCAGTCTCTATAAGACTTATGACATCAAGGAATAGTGGTTCTTGAGGTCAATTCTAAAGTTTAGTACACTTTATAAGTAGCAGTAATTAAATAATTCCATGATCACCAAACCCTTCTATAACGCCACATTTGCGGCTTTCTACATTGTTCTTATTGTTAACTTGGTCAATCTCTTTACCAATTCGAACGTACCGGAGCCGAGTCTTATTATTCCCATGACCATGCTCGGCCTTTTTGTTCTCTCGGCCGCCATTATGGGCTATTTCTTCCTGGCCCAGCCTTTGCAACTTCTTATGGACAATCAAAAAACCCAAGCCGCCACTTTCTTCCTGAAAACGATCGGCTATTTCGCTTGTTTCGCCGCTCTCTTCGTTATTGCTCTCTTTTTGACGGGCTTGAAGTAGTCGAGAATTTACGCGACACTTATAATAAAACCGGGGGAAATCGCTGGTTTTATTTCCTGTGCTAGAATTAATTCATGAAATGGAAACTCCCACCTCCAGTGAAGATCTATGAAGCTTTGGGCTCGGTGGCTGATGGTCGCCTAGAAATGTTGGGCAATTCGGCTAGAGTCTATTCATCGAGCCGCAACAAATTTTACGAAGTTATTTTCGATCCTGAAACTAAGTCCATCATGGCCAATGATAACGGCTCCTTCTGGCAAGGCTACCTCGGCCTATCCAGCTATCGCTTTCCTTATGAAGTCCGGAATCGTTTCCTATGATCAATCACTGGCAACACTTCTTAAGGATA
>JBAYFW010000072.1:0-4802 GCA_041667005.1 Minisyncoccota bacterium
CGAGATAAGGGCTATAATCGTCGCCAAAAACTCCGGACCGCTTGCTCCGACGACATCCTGTAATATAAGGGCGAAAAGTAAACCGGTAGAAAGTTCGACCAGTACATATTGTCTGGAGATTCGACTGCGACAGTTGCGACAAAGGCCTCCCTGCCAAAGGAAACTCAAGACCGGGATAAGTTCTTTCCAAGTCAATTGATGTCCGCAAGACATACATTTGGAGCGACCGCCCAAGGTCGCTCCGGTATTGAACCGGAGCGCCACAACATTGAGGAAACTGCCGATAATCGTTCCGAATATAAAAAACAAGACTAAGGCGGTTATATCCATCTGGTTTGGCTATTTTGAACCAACGCAATAATATATCGTGGTATTGCACCATACAGCCGTTAAGGCGGTCGGCGTCCCGGTAGTATAATTGCCGGAAGCATCGTAAGTTACTCCGGAGTATGTGTGGAAGGTTCCCGTCGGAAGATTGGCTCCGAGCGAACCAGTCATGACTTTATTACCGCTCATAGACAAAACCGTCCGTAAAACAAAATCTAGATTTTCATTGCCAGAATCGCTTCTTACAAAATACCAATATCCACCCGAAACAGGATCACGAGGGATAGCTGAAATAAATGAGCCTAGTTTTGTCCCAGAGCCGGAAGGACAACCGTTATTAGCCGCTATATCCAAAGTATGAGGATACTGACCGCATTTGGCATAATACTGAACCAAGGCGACCTGGATCCGAGAAATATCGGAAACTCTCTTGGCGTCGTTCGATTTCTTGCGCGAAGAGGCGATAGAATTGATAACCATCGCCGATAAGACGGTTATAATAAGGATGACGACCAGCAATTCAATCAGCGTAAATGCTTTGTTTCTTTTTTTCATTATTTTGGTCCGATGCAGTAGTTTAGCGAAGTCGCAACATTCGAACAAGTCACGGCCGCCGCTCCGTAGCTCGGCTTCGCAGCCAATCCATCTTTACTAGAAGGGTTGGCGAGTTCGAAAACGGCCCTCAAGAAATAGTCCGTATTATTGCTCGTATCCAGGGCATAATAATAATTGCTACCAGTCGAAGGATCCGTGGGGAGCTTCGAGATGTAATTTAAAAGAGTAATAGCACTGTCGGACGGACATGCGGATGTAGTACTCACATAAGTACTTGGTGCTGTTCCGGCCATAGCGGGGTAAACTTGACAGCGATCGAAGAATTGCTCGAGAGCCAGCTGGATTTGGGCCAGATCGGACACTCTTCGGCCATCCCTGGCCTTGATCCGAGACGACGAAATATTGGTGATAATAACGCCGCTTAGAATGACGATGATCACGATCACGACTAAAAGCTCGACTAGACTAAAACCTTTGCTTTTTTTATGAGATTTCATAAGTCCATTATACCACTTTACATGCAAGTGATCGTAACTGGGCTAATGGTAAGATCGGCCTGAAGCGAAAGGCCGGAAGAATCAAGACAGAAATAAGTGGCATTACCGGGACTAAGCTTCCCATACAGAGCGTAGGCGCCAATCGAACCGTTTATGGTCGATCCCGTGGCGGTTATACCAGACGGGTAAACAACGATCAGTTCCGGCTGGGTACCGGCAGCAATAGTCGTACCGGCCGCCTGAGTGGTTGAAGCGGTACTACTGGCGGTATTGTTGTGAAGATCGGCAAAGAGAATAGCGTAGTTTGGATCCGAACCGCCGAAAGTAATTACCCCTCCGCTGGCTCTGAAGCTATTGTTATAATTGAAGGTGTATTCCGTCTCGATCTGGACCCGAAGCTGCTGAATAGCCGAAATCACATGGGAATCCTTGGCTTTGGCCCTTGCCGATTGGAGCGAAACCAGAACAATCGAGGCCAAAATTCCTACAATTGCGATAACGACCAGAAGTTCTACTAGAGTGAAGCCGCGCTTGTGTTTGATGTTCATAATTTGTATTTGCACCATTATACCATCAATTAATCTAAAAAAACGGGCTATTCACAGCTAAATGTACTTTTCTAAGAGAAATGCTAAAGTAAACGAATGTCATTTATTAAATTGATCAGCCGACGAATCTATTTGTTTATCAAGACCAAACCTTACTTGCAATACCTTCTGGTCTTTTCTTTCCTCTTCATTCTCTTCAACTCGCTTTATATGCCCTTGGGCACTCTTTCCAGCGGCGACGACCATTTTTTCCATTTCCGTTTTGCGGAACAAATGACGGAAAACGGATTTTTACAGTCTTTCCACGACTTCAAAGCCATCTATCTCTCCAAAATGGCCCAAACTCAAGATTATTTTGTTTACTACAACTTTCTTTTTTACCTCTTGATCATCCCCTTTAGCCTGATCACGCCGCTCTATTTGGGAATAAAACTTTACGCCATATTCGCCGTCTCGCTTTCACTAACGATCCTTTACGGCTGCCTCAAAAAGCTCAACCTAAGCTGGCCTTTCCTCTATATCGTTATCTTCCTCTCGATTGTCGGCATGACCTCGATCTGGCGCTTTTTCCTCTCCCGCCCCTACACTTTGGCTCCGATCTTGCTGGTCCTTTTTATGTACTTCATCAGCCGGAAAAAATATTGGGGAGTCTTTGTCATTTCCTTTATTTACCTGTTTTGGCATAGTTCGACCTTCTTCTTCCCGCTGGCGGCCGCGATCTGTTATTGGGGCGTTCAGGTTTTTTATAGAACCAAACCAGACTACAAGAACCTGCTTTATACGATCGGCGGCACGCTTGTCGCCATATTCGTCATCTACCTTATCTCTCCCGGCTTCATTGTCTTCATGAAGCAGCTTATCATCGACGAGATTCTATTCAATGATACGAAAACCGTCTACCAAGGCCGGGAGCTTTACCCTTTCAATCTTTTCGACTTCATCTCCAACAACCTCCTGATGTTCTCGTCTTTCATTACCCTGGTCTGCGCGGACATTTACGCCTATATCCTGTTCCGAACCCGGAAATTGGCTGAGATCGATTTCCTGGCCAGAATGCCGATTGATAATAAATATCTGCAGACTTCCGTGCTCCTGATAACCTTAGTCTTTTTTGTTTCCATGGTTTCTCTAAGCGGCCGTTTCCGTGATTTCTTTACCTTCTTCGCCGCTCTTTACTCTATCTTAACTTTCGAATATCTCTATCGATCAATATCCCTAACGGGCAATACTCTCATAAAAAGAGGCCTCTATTTTGGGCTCATAGTAATGCTTATTTACCTACTTTCCTCCAATCTCCTGGCTCTGCAAAGTTTTATCGCCAAAGGACAGTCGCCGATCGAGTTTTACCAGGTCGGCAATTGGCTGGCCAGGAACACCAAACCCGGCGATGTGGTTTTCGAAACCAACTGGGGCTGGTTTCCACAACTGTACTACTGGAGTCCCAAAAACTATTACACTATGGGTTTAGACCCACGATATCTATATGATTATGATCCCGAGCTCTACTGGCTCTCCGAGCATATCCCGACTAGCGTCAATCTTTGCAAGAAACAAAGCTGTCCGGAAATGAAGGAGGAACTAACGCGTCTGGTGGCTACGAAAAACGAGAAAGCTTTGGATCAATACGCCATAGATACCGGCAATCAAATAGCTTCTATACTGCGCCAAAAATTCAAATCATCATATCTTGTCACATCAGACAACAACGCCGCATTCAATTACACCCTTGACCAAAGTTCCTATTTCAAGAAAGAAATCTACGACTCAATTTTCGGTCTAACTATTTATAGAATCTTGAAATAAAGCCCTAGGAAACATAGCTTAGACGATCAAAACAAAACCCCCAATGGGGGCTTTGTTGGTTTCCAAAAACCCAAATTGAACTATGGACACACCACCGTTGAACCGAGAGTAGCTGACTGGTTGGTCTTTCCGTTAGAGTCTATACAGAAATGCTTTGTGTTATCACTAACCAATCTGCCGTAAATAGCGTACGCGGTTGCACCCGTACTTGGACTAGAAAAGACAGTGAAAACGCTGGTTTGAGCAGTTATGTCTGTGGTTAATTGAGTGGTAGCCGCATTCTGCGGTCCAGTAGGGTTGATCGTGTTGGCTGAGGCATTAATATCAGGATAAGTGGAACCATTAAAACCAGACTCAAGAGCAATTCTCAACTGTTGAACATCTGAAACCACACGAGCATCCTGACCCTTCTTCCTGGCAGAGTTCAAGGAGACCAAGACTACGGAAGCCAAGATACCGATGATGGCAATAACGACGAGCAATTCGATCAAAGTGAAACCTTTTGTGTACCTTTTCATATTATAAATTTATTAATAAACTATTAACTTGATAATAACAAACCTTTAGTGAGGTTGTTAGGAGAATTATAGCATTTATAAGCCTCTGCACATGCAAGTACGGCTGTGGATAAGGAGTGGAAGGCTGTATTCCAATAACATGCGCGTATAAACCGAAGGTCTTTCCATATACAAAGCTACCCTCATGTGAAGGGTAGCTCGTAGCTAGTAAGACGAATCGGTTTGCAATACCATCTTTACTGACAAGTCGTAGCCCAGTTTCCGGATGTAGGAGCCGCTTCGGACTGATTTGTTTTCCCGGTGCTATCAATACAGAAGAACCTGGCCGTATTGGAAGCTAGCCGACCTCTAATGGCAAAATCAGTTACATTCGTGGTAAACGCGCTCGCGGCGACAACTCCGTTGTCGACTACAATAAGACCGGCTGTGGAGTTAAAGACAACCGTCCCATAGGCAGCGTTAGCCGTACCGTTGGCGGCAATGTCTGCCACAAGCGTGCTAAAAGGAACAGCGTTAGTGAAGGCGTGAGTCGTCGGTGACGGAAAAGTGTTAAA
>JBAYFW010000073.1:0-4797 GCA_041667005.1 Minisyncoccota bacterium
AGTCAAAGACCTCCAGATCTTCAGCTCCGGCGCCAAAAAGGCCGACTGGGATGTGGGCATGGCTATCGACGCCGTCCGTCTGGCTCCCAAACTCGACGCCGTTATTCTCCTCACCGGCGACGGCGACTTCGTGCCACTCGTAGAATATTTGCAGATGAACCTCGGTTGCCAAGTGGAGGTTGTTTCCTTCGGCAAGTCCACTTCCGCCAAACTTATCGAAGCAACTGATCACTTCTTCGATCTCGATGATTCGCCCCAGAAGTATTTGCTGAGAGGGGGAGGGAAGAGGTAAAACAGTTAGCAATTTACAATATATATTCAGTGGAGGAGACTGGAAGTAAGTATTAGCATTAATTAACATAAACAAATTGTATGCACAATAAATATTGGTTAAAATTTGCCATCGTATTTTCGACTATATACCTAGTATTTCTATTATTAACATACTCAAACGCATTCAAATGTGTAGGCGGTTTCGGATTTTCAGACTGTCAAATGATCAGTCTATTTATTATGTCTTTTCCGGGAATTTATATTAAATTAATGAGTGACAACATCTCAAATTTATACTTTCCATTATTTTCGATAATTAATATTGTTTTCTATTTTGGTCTAGGTGCGTTGATCGGCATGATCTATGGAAAAATTAGAAACGGAAAAGTCAACAGGGTCCCAAATATGTTATAATATAATCATGGAATTTCGCCAATCCCTCTTCTGGGACACCAATCCGGAGTGGATAGATACGGAGAAAAACGCTCCTTACATCATCGAGCGGGTTCTTGATTTCGGCACCGACAAGGAAGTCCGCTGGCTTCGTAATTTCTATGATCTTTCATTTATCAAGAAGATTGTGGAAAAATCGAGGTGTCTGAGACCCAAGACAAAGAATCTATGGAAACTACTCCTAAGAAACAACTAAATCTTCATTGGAATACTGTTCCAAAACCAACCAAAAAAGCTTTGGATTTTCTTTCTGAACAGAAATGGCTATCAGATTCAGGTTGGTATTTGGCAGGAGGGACGGCTCTTGCTCTCCAAGCTGGGAATCGTACATCCGTAGATCTAGATTTTTTCACGACAAAATCAAAATTTCTGGCGGATGCTGTTATCGGAAATTTTACCGGAAATAACAACTGGCATGCAGATTCCGAGGAAGACAATACTATTTACGGAAAACTACTGGGAGCCAAAGTCAGCTTCATTGCCTATCCCTTCTTTGTTCCCAAACAGGATTTCTTAACTTACGGCACCGTGAAAATTCTTCGGCCGCTCGATATTGCCGTCATGAAAGTGATCGCTGTCTCCCAACGGGGAAGAAAGCGAGACTTCTTTGACCTTTACTGGTGCGCCCATCATCTTGAGCCTTTGGATAAAATCTTACCCCGCCTGAAAGAGCAATATCCCTCCGTCGCCCACGACTACCACCACATTATCAAAAGTCTGGCCTATTTCGAAGACGCCGAAAGCGATCCACCCCTCATGCTTCATTTTGATGTCAGCTGGGAACAGGTCAAAGCATTTTTCATAAGTGAAGTAGAGAGGCTGGCGTTCAATTATGTGTAAGATTTATTTGGCCCAATAGCATTACTTTATTCTTTAAGATCACAATTTGTGATCTTGAAAAAATAGTCTCATTAACACCAAACCCCCACACAAAGCGGGGGCTTCATGTTAGTACTTGCTATAATTTTCATGGTAATATTTGTGCGACCGATTTATATAAATCTCATGAAGACAGAATCAATTTCAATTCCGAGCGAAACAATTATCAGTAAGATATTTTTTATCCGTGGGAAAAAAGTCATGTTCGATAAAGACTTAGCGGAATTGTACGGAGTTGAAACTCGACAATTGAACCAGGCTGTAAAAAGAAACAAGATGAGATTTCCGGAAGATTTTATGTTCAAATTGAATGAGCGAGAAACACAAATATGGCAAAATCAGTATTCAAGATCACAAATTGTGATCTTGAAACAGGGAGAAAATATCAAGTATTCACCTCTTGTTTTCACCGAACAAGGCGTCGCGATGTTATCGAGCGTTCTTAATAGTCGTCAGGCTATCAAGATGAATATTCAGATAATACGGACCTTTACGAAATTAAGGGAAATACTTTCTGAAAACAAAAAACTCGCGGAAAAGTTGGAAATGCTGGAACTCAAATATGACAAAAATATCTCTGAAATATTCAAGGTTATCAAATATCTCGTAACGGAAAAGGAAGCGACAAAAGAACTTGAAAGCAAAAAAGAACCGATCGGTTTCAGAAAAAATTAAAACATAAATGAACCGAGTAACATTAAACCCCCGCACAAAGCAGGGGTTTGATTGATTCGAACAGCGGGAATTTCTTCCTTTAACAAGTAGTCAAAGTATAATCAAAGTATTCTTAAAAGAGAAGCGAGATTTTACAAAAAAGAAAAGCCCGCAAGGAGTGCGAGACTTTCCTTGCGGGACAGCAATGACGGTTACACACTCGCTTTTGCCTGGGCGTATATCGCCTGCAGATCTATATCTATAATCCCCAGACGATCCGCGGCACCTCGGAGATTCCTAACTTTCTCTTTTTCATAATTCCGATCTAGTACAGCGCTCATCGAACTGACATTTCTGGCAAATTCAAACAAAACCTTCATAATGTCACGCCTGGCATCTACTGGAACCTGTCTGCGAACTTGTTCTTCTCCCGTCCCAACCAGTGAATACAGGCTCCCAGTTGACGTGTATATCATGACCATATACACATCATCGTAGAACTGTTTGCTTCGGTTCCATGCGGTCGCGACGTTAAACCTATAAGACACAACAAGAGTCATGCTTCCAATAAACATCGCGGCAGGTACAGTGACGAAAATAAGGAACGCAACAAATCCCTGCCACCCACCCGGATCAGTCTGATTGTTCGTGAAACTGGTAAACAATCTGTAAAGTACCCAACCAATACCGACCGTTGCCGATAGGGACATTGTGATCCCAAACGACATTAGGCCAATGATCTTCAAAAAATAGAAGACTGGGTCTAATACTGGATCGATGTGAAATATGCGTTTGTGGTAATCGCGCAGGTATCCAAGGCTTGGTGTCACCAGCATCTTCCATATCCTAATTTTAATGTTCATTGTATCCAACTCTCCATTCACCTATTGTTTCCAAGGAGGATTCTCGCCTCACTCTACCCAAACTCTCGTTTAGGGCAGAGCACACATGGACGACATCAGTTAGGTGTAGCACTAATATCTGACTTGGATTATATAACTTTTTATAAATATGTCAATAAAAACCGTCCGCAGGAAAAGATTATTTATAAATAACTCCCAATAGCCTTTTCTCCCTACTTTTGTTACATTAATGGTGTTAAGGACCTTTTAATAATAATCCGTCTCTAGATAGGCAGGTTTGAAGTTTCGCGATAATAGAGGAGCGAGGGGATAGGGCAAGCATCGCGAGTATTCAAGTCTGAAATCTGGAGGCGCAATAAACATAGTAAACAGAGATTAGTAAACAGAAAACAGAAAATCGCAATGCGTTTTCTGTTTACAGGTTACTGATTACCGGTTACTGTTCCCTAAAATGAACCCAAAACAATATTCGCTTCAGATCGGCGGCAAGACATTGATTGCCGAATTTAATGACTTGGCTGATCAGGCCAACGGCTCGGTAATAGTGAGATACGGCAATACCGTCGTCTTAGCCACGGCCGTCATGGGCAAGAATCCTAAAGACGGCGACTTTTTCCCATTGACCGTCGACTACGAAGAAAGATTTTATGCCACAGGCAAAATCCTCGGTTCAAGATTCATGCGAAGGGAAGGGAGGCCTTCGACGGAAGCCATCCTCTCCGGTCGAATCGTCGACCGGACCATCCGCCCCCTTTTCAATCAGAAAATGCGCCACGAAGTTCAGGTTGTTGTGACCACTCTTTCCATTGATCAAGACGATCCCGATGTGGTGGCGGTCATCGCCGCTTCATTGGCCCTGAGCACATCCAATATTCCCTGGAATGGTCCGGTCTCGGCTGTTCGGATAGGCAAAGATGGCAATTGGCTCGTTAATCCCGATTTCAAGGCTCGCGAGGAAGCGGCAATCGTCCTCGACATGATCGCCTGCGGCAAAGACGGGATGATAAACATGATCGAAGTGGGTAGCAAAGAAGTAAGCGAGAATGACCTTAATGCGGCTTTGGCCAAGGCTAGTGAAATTATCGAGCAGATCCAGGCTTGGCAGAAGAAGATCATTGCTGAAATTGGTCAAAAGAAGGCCGTGGTAGCGATCGCTGAAGCCACACCTGGAACTCAAGAGCTTTTTGATAGCGAAATCGCTCCGCAACTGAAAAAATACATATTCGGACAGCCTGGTAAGGAAAAGCTGATGGAAATTATCGATATTTGGATGAATATTTTCAAAGTAAAAATGCCGGAAGGCAATGCCACCCTTGCTATGGAAATATTCGAAGAAGCCGTTAACGATCTCATTCACGAGGAAGCTATTGAAAATGAAAATAGACCAGACGGCCGCGGAATGGATGAAATAAGACCTCTTTTCGCCAAAGCCGGCGGTTTATCGCCAATCCTTCACGGTACCGGAACCTTTTATCGCGGCGGAACCCATGTTCTTTCCATTCTCACTCTCGGTTCACCCGGTGACGCACTTATAATCGACGGCCTGACGGTACAGGAAAACAAGCGCTTTATGCACCATTACAATTTCCCGCCATTCTCAACCGGCGAGACCGGTCGGATGGGCGGGACCAATAGAAGAATGATCGGCCACGGCGCTTTGGCGGAAAAAGCTTTG
>JBAYFW010000074.1:0-4525 GCA_041667005.1 Minisyncoccota bacterium
GAAAATTGAATAGAAGCGAACTCCCGTTCCATCCAATTTACGGTTCTGAACTCTCATTCACGATACGGAGCCGGTTTAGAGCCACTCAGTCGCGCTGTAGTGTTTTTTAGGCCGAATAGGAGCAAAACAAGAAAGAGGAATTTAAGGACTGCCCTCACCTAATAGGAAACATCGATGAACGAGGTCTTGACAAACGTCGAAAAATTCTATCTATTGGCGTCAATATTATTATGACGTACGGCTCATGTATTGATTCTGCTTATGGAAGGCTTGTTTCCTATCCATTTTTACGTATCGAGTACAAAACTTTTTTGAATACTGCGACATGGAGAAAAATTCGCGCAAAAACTATTGAGTGTCGAGGCAGCGCATGCGAGGCTTGTGGAAGTGAAGACAAAATACTTGTTCATCATGCAGCATACAGTAATAGTGGATGGGGATCGCAAGTGGACGATTTAATTGTGCTTTGTGAATGGTGCCATGAAATTTTGCACTGCAAATTCAGATGTTCAAAGTTGTTTGATGCATATCCGCTGAGTCTTAAGCAGTTTACCGAAAGATTTATTGTCAAGCAGCAGCGGAGGCTGCGTAAGGGATCGCATGCTTCAGATTTATCAGCTGGTTCATCTGCCGCCATGGATCACACTTGTGATGAATGTGGTCTAAGATCGCTTATCGCATTTTCGACAAGTGTGTCATTTGAGGATCGACAGGAAGAATCTCAGATATTTAAGATAAATTTCCTAGATTGCTAGGCTCACGAATTTCGTGGAAAGATTCAGATGATCAATACTTCCGAAGTCAAAGCGACTTGAGTCCTAAAGTCTTCGCTATCAGCTCAGAGTCCGTCGAAAGACGGATTTTGTGTTATTGTCTCTAACGAAACTAAGTAGTTATATGAAGTCAGCGAATGAATCTTACTTTATCCGACATGTTGGCATCCCCGGAGCAGAGGCTCTTTTTAAGACGCAGAAAATTGCTATTCATTATGGAAATATTGCCAGTATCGATCCTGCTAAGTATCTAAAGGGGTCGAGAAGATCTGCCATCGAGAGGTTTGTGAGATTAGCCAATGACGGTGGATGTGTTTGGGCTCAATATCAATATGGCGATGTCGATAAAGTCCTTGTTGGTGTAGTAGAGGCTGACAGTCAAATAAAATTTGAAAGTAAAGAAAATCTTAAAACGTTACAGTTGAAAAAAGTACACGAGATCCAAATGGGCGATCTCATGAGCATGCGCGCCGGTGTGCCTCGAGAAGGTACCTTCGTACGATGGCACATCGTCGGTGATCGGATTTGGGATATCGTAAAAGGGCGTCAACCGCAAATGATTTGGGATAATCTATCCCATTCTCAGCAAGAAACGGTTTGCGCAGAATTTTTACGACAATCAAATAAAAGTATCCCACGGCTTCAGCACCTACTCTTGCCCGTCGGTCGGACAATGAAAGATGTGGATATTTATGGAGTGACATCCCTGGGAAGTCTTCTCTTTGGACAGGTCACATTCAGCTCAAACCCAAGAACTATTCTTTCAAAAGTAGCCTCGCTTGAGAAATATAAAAACCCAAATGAAGAAAGTAAATTGGTATTTTTTTCGCCTCAAACTGATCAAGGCCTCTACAAAGATCTAGTTGCGAGTCATCCAGAGATGAAATTTATTTCTACAGATGAGGTTTTTGACTGGTTAAGGATAAGTCCTTCCCTCAGGGATCATCTTTTCCTTTAACGACTGACGAATCGACTTTGTGTGTTGATCAAACATATAGCTTTAGCCAAAGTCGGCGTGGAACGTGTTCGCATCATGGTGGTGTAGTGGAGTGGTTTTAAGCTGCTTCAAAGTTTCGAACCAATTCCCGTATGGCCTGCCAATGAAAATAACCACGTAATAGCGTGGTTATTTTCATTGGGCGTGAAGTGAAATCGAAACCAGATTACGTGTAACCGTGTAGCTAGTTTACAGAGAGGCGCTCTATCTCTTGAGAAACGCAGGCCATCCTGGCCATTCATCCTTATAAAAGCTATCAGGCGTTGCGGGCCACCCCCGATGTTCTTTATACACACGTTTATATTCTGACGATGTCAACACCCCTGCAAGCAAGACCTCCTGCCGAAAAGTCTCAAAAGGAAGCCGCTCTCTAACTTCCTTCCCTAGAAAAGCTGGCCATCCTGGCCATTGATCCTTAAATACCATGTTCGGATTCGAAGGCCATCCCTTGTGCTCACGGTATTTTTTTTTGTAATCGTTTAGACCCGCGATTGCGGCGTCGCGCACCTCGGTTTTCAACGTTTCGAATTTCAAAAAATCAGTACCTAAAAATTCGTACCAACCACTCCACTCTGGATAGTAGGTATCCGGATGGGAGGGCCATCCAGAGTGCTGTTTATAGGCGGCTGTGTATCCTGGCCCATCCAGAATCCCAGCAATTTTAACTTCTTCTTTCAGCTGAGTAAAAGTCAAAAAAGTCTTTTTTTCTTTACCAAAAACATGAGCCCACCCCATCCACTCATCGCGGTATGTATAGTCAGGAACTGGTGGCCACTGCGGATGATCATTACGTGCAGCTTCATAATCAGTGCCTGAGGTTATCCCAGCGGCTCTCACTTCTACTATGAATTTTTCAAAGGGAAGATATTCCTTTTCTTTACCCAAAAAAGAAAGCCACCCCGGCCAACGTTCCCGAAAATTTACATCCGGGCTGCTCGGCCAACCAGGATGCTCCTTATATTCTTTTTTATATTGAGTTGAACTAGCTATCCCAGCGGCTCTCACTTCTAGCAAAAGGTCTTCATACGTCAGGAATTCTTTTTTTTGCTCCGTATCTTCTCTAGATTGTTTCATTCCATGTACCAGTCTCATGATTTCTTCCGCGTCTGTGATGACTTGAATTCCTGGCACATGAACAATCGGAGCTCGTGTACCCCCGCCACCGCCCTCTCTTGGAACTCCTTTTTTCCGTGGGGCTAATTCCGCTCCATCAGCGACTTCCGCGAACAGTACCAATCCTCGACTCTCGGAACCCTTATCAATAAAATCAATAATGGTAGCGTGTTTATTCTGATCTTTCGGATTCAGTCGGATAACCCTGCCACCTCGCTGCTCAGCTACCACAAGTGAACGCGTCGGACGCAAGTTGAGACAGATCGTTGCTTCGGGCTCATCGAAACCAGCAATCAACAAATCTGCATTACACAAAATTTTGATCTTTTTCGCTTTGAAGTCTTTTAGTATTCTCCCCTGCTCCTTGGACGGTGTCTTTCCGCTGATTACCGAGGCCGAAATGCCTCTATGATTAAAAAGGTCAGCGACGGCTTGCGCGTGTTCAACGCCGACACAATACGCCACCGCAAGCTGCCCAGGATAATTCGCGCAATAAAGATCCACAGCAGATTGATTGCGACCCGCGATATTGACAGCTTTCTTCAACGCGCGCTCTTCCCATTCGCCGCTCCTCGCTATTGGTACCGTGGAAAGATCTACTTCGGTTCGAGCAACCACAGAAGATACTGCGCTCAACAGTTCTTCATAAACGCCCTCTCGAATATTCATTCTATGAATTTCCGACGGAAGCAAGTCACTTATTTTTTTCTCAGATGAGTATTCCGGGGTTGCTGTAAAACCGAGTCTGAGCGCATGTGAAAACTGCTCGACCGCCTTCACTCTTTGTTCACCCAAGGCGGTGTGCGCCTCGTCTAAAACCAAACAATCGAAATCCTTCGGATTAAGAAGCCCGGATCGAAGTTGATAGAGAAGGGAGTCGTACGTGATAATCGTCGTTCGTCGATCATATTCTTTTGCATGCTGGTAGACCTTCCCTGTTTCTAAATTTGGAGCAAATTCCTTAAACCGTTCTTCAGTCTGTTCAACAAGGAGTCCCGTCGGAACGACGATCAGCGTCTTAAGATCCAACGCCTCGACTAATTCAATAAATAATACTGTTTTGCCGGTCCCCGTAGGAAGCTTAACGTACCCATCTCGACCACCCGCTTCCAGAAAATTTCTTAAATCCTCAAAAACGTTAATCTGTTTTCCCCGAAGCGTCTCTTCTTCTCCCGAGTAATGTTTTTGAATATACGAATCCAAGGAATTTAAAGCCTTCAACCATTTGCGCATTTGCGCAATTTCCTCTTCCGAAGAAGCAGAACCAACGTCCCTCCTTTTATGCATCAAAATATTCCGGTAGATCTCATATCGTCTCGAATATTTGGATTTTATCTCACTCAAAGACATTCTTAAAACATCTTGTCTTTCAACCGATGGAGGCACTAGAGAAATACCCGCTTTTCTATCGTTGACTATTTTTTCAGCGGAAGATAGTTGTTTATTCAAATCCTTGGCTGATTTTGGTTGAAAATGAAATTCCCCGAAAGGCATATTTTAATCGCTCAATACAATAGCCTTCGTGCCTTCAATCGGCAAATGAAGATAACTCAAAGTTTCGAACCAGTTCCGTTATGCCCTGCCAATAAAAATCACCGCTGAAATGGCGGTGATTTTCATATTCAGCCAAGAAGGAATCGAA
>JBAYFW010000075.1:0-4396 GCA_041667005.1 Minisyncoccota bacterium
ATCACGGTGAAAAAAGTCCAGCTTGAGCTTCTTGTGCCGGTAACGGATTATGAAGTTAGCGCCGGCGAAGAGGTCCAACTCGACGCCTCAATTGAGACCACCTACGAAAAGGCAAGGAGCCTGAATTGGATCACCAACAAGGGAAAAATTTCCAAAGATGGCGTTTTTCAGGCCCCGATGACCCGGACTGACGAGACCGCCACAGTCAAAGTGACTTCGGCGGTTGATCGCACCAAAACCGAAACCATCACGGTCCGGATAAAAAAGGCGCCTCTGGATCTCGTTATCCCCGAACCGACCTACACAGTTGGCGCTGGAGAAGAGGTTCAATTAATCGCCTTTATGGCCACTCCTGACGATCGCGCGAAAGGTCTTACCTGGAGCGCGAACATTGGAAAAGTTAATCGTGATGGACTTTATCAGGCACCGCTGAGCAGGACCGATCAGTCCGCCACCATCACGGTAATTTCCATGGCCGACCGGTCCAAGACCGGAACCATCACGGTCAATATCCAAAAGGTGGAAATGAGGCTTGTCGTCCCTCAGACCAATTACACGGTCAAAGCGGGCGACGAGTTGCAAATCCATACCTGGATGGAGACTAAAGATGACCGAGCTCGAATGCTTAACTGGAGTTCGGACGTCGGCAAGGTACGGCAGGATGGAACATTTACGGCTCCGTTCGTAACCGCTAACTCGACGGCGAGAGTAATAGTGGCTTCGCACGCCGATAGGACGATATCGGAAACGATCATTATCAGTATCGAAAAAGCGAAGCTGGCGATAAAAACGCCTTTGGTGGAAAGAGCGGCAGGAACGGAATGGGACTTTGAGCTGGAATACGAGGCCAACGGCCCTGACACAGGCGGCAAAAAGTCGGCGATCAAGGCCTTGTGGTATATCGTAAACCACTCGCGGTTGACCGGCAACATTGATATTAATACCGGCCACTACACCACACCTAACGTAGTCGAGGGTCCGGTACCTTACGAAGTGGAAATTCTCGGAAGAGAAATGAACACTCGAGAGGAGGCTCGAGCCAAGGTGAAACTTCTGCCAGTGAGAATGATCCCGAGCTCACCGCATACCATTACGGTCCACGCTGGGGACGATCCGGTTGAGCTGAACTTCGAGTCCCACAATGACATCGGCGGGTTAGACAACTTTACCATCTCTTTTTCTGACCCTCAGCGGCATTATGGCTCGCTTGAAGGGCGGACGTATTTACCGCCAATTCAGGTAACCAAGGAAGAGTGGGATACTATTATTGCGACTTCCTGCCTGGACAAGGCAAAGAAGTCCGCTCCGATTGTTGTGAAAATCCGTCTCCCGCTTTGCCCGCATGGATGCGGAAATGAGCTGGATACAAAAGGTAAATGCCCGGTTCATAAGCAGGTGAAGCCCGAACCGCTCAAACAGGGTTGTCCCAACTGCCGTAGTACTAGTTGGAAAGCAGGAAGGCTCTGTAAAGACTGCGGATATCCCAACCTGCAGGGAAGATATGGCATGAGTTTTTAACCTTTTTTCGAGGAGAAAAATATGTTTCACGGAAACCACTGCTTGCATTGCGGAACCGCCGTTAACGCCAACACCCAGATCTGCAAAAAATGCGGAATCGGCCGGGAAGACCTCCCCTCTTTCCCTTGGACAAGGTGTTTTAAGAGGGATGGCAACTTCTGGTCTAGTCGGGCTTGGGGAATACTCTGGTTCAGTTGGATGTGGGTCAAACTGAATATCCCGCCCATCTTCGGCCTTTTCCTTTTCCTGGGCGAACTGTTCTTTGAGGAAAGACTGATGTATGTCGGACTTGTCCTCTTGGCAGGATGGACTATCAGCCGTTTCTTTAGCAGAATGGTACTCTCAACCATTAACAAATTGACGAATCAGGAGCGCATTAAAAACAACGCTCAAGCGGCTTTCGACGCAATGACTCCGCCGCAAAAGAAAGATCCTAATAATGAGAAAAAGCTGAAAGACGAGTACGACCGGATCAAGGCGAAGGAGTGGCGGATAAGAAGCTGGAAAATGGGACAGTTGTTCGTCCGGCTCCTGTTCTCCTGGTTCATTTTGTTTGCGATCACTACAGCGGGTACTGGTGAGGGGATAATATTCTCGAAGCTTAAAGGTCTCTGGAGTGAGTTGAGTCAAAGTCCGATTATTGGCGAGTCAATAAAGATTGCCAAGAAAGAGGGCGGCTGGCTTGAGAATCGTAAAATCCTCATCCGAAATAAACTCCAGGAACGCTACGTCTCTCCGGACGACTGCAAAGAAATTTATCGCAGGATCAATAGCGAGGAACAAGCCGATCTGGTCATCTCCGCCTTGGATGAAACACCCTCTAACGGAGGAGCTCTTAAAGAATTCATTGTAACGAAACTCACTTCTCCGCCTTCCCCGTCGATTACACCTACTAATCTCGAGCCGGAAAATCAGAGAGGGATTCGAGCGAAATTGATTTGGCTTCTTGATCTTCTGGTCCTGCCAATTCTGGCTGTTTTACTGCTTGTCCTCATTGTACTGGGGGCAATTGTATTGATTGTTAACGTTGGCATGGAACTCGGGAGCGAAGGAGCTGACCGGCTCTTCCTTTACATGGAAACGAGAAAGGCTAAACAAGCCGGACTGCCACAACCGTCAACCGCTCCGACAGGAACACCGCCGGGCACTACACAGCCCGGTGCAACGGCTCCTCCTGCCGCATCCGGGGTCGGAGCTACGGCCGCTATCCATCACTGGGCAAAGCCATCGGCCTTAAGAGGGCAATCGATTTTAAACGCCCTCTTAGTTGCCGGGGTAATCTATGACTATGTCCGGGACTACATGGTCCTGGGAGGAAGGGGAAAATAATGAAATGGGAATGGAGTGAGATAAAAAGAATTCTGGTATGGCTGGGAGTTATAATGTTTTTTGTTTGGCTTCCTCTATTGGCAAGTTTACTTTTCAACTTCTCGTTCCTCGGCTTCATTACCCTTCTGGTTTTGGGGCTCGTGATAGCCGGGGCGCTCTGCATAGCAAAAGTCGTCCCGCTGTTTAGGCCGGCAATTAATATCGGCAAAAGTTTGATTTGGTACGCCTTTTTCGCGGTAGAAATGGTGTGTACCATTGCAACATGGCTCCGTTACGATGTGAAGCACATGTACGACTACTGGAGCCAGTGGGAGCCGACCTGGTCATGCGCAATTTACTTCATGCTCCCTGGGGTTGCGGTTACGATTGGCGCAACTATGGCTGCCATAACCTCGGCCCAGAAATGGAAGTTCTCCCGCCGGGTGGCCATCGTTTTGGCGATTATCATGCTCGCCACCGGTCTGTCCTACGGGATCTCTGATCCGGCCGCAAAGTGGTTTTCCACCAAAAAGCAGGTCGCTGGCCAGGAGATTTCTTTCTCGGAAAGCGAGCTAGCCAAAAAAATTGGCAAATACGCCCGGGTTTCTCGATCTAACGGCGCTTGGGTGTATAAAAAGGTCGATGGCTACTACGAGAGGGTGGCCTGGATTAAGTATTTGGATCGAATCGCCCGTCCGATAAAGGAGAAGGAAGAAATGGATGGCGTGTATAAGCTTATCAACGTCGTTTTGCATGACGAACACGGCGAGTACACGGCCAAAGCCTTTTCCAATCCGTGCTGGATTAGGTCAGAGGACGTCAGGGAAGAGTCTCGAGCTGATGAAAGTTTTCACATCAAGCACCACTCAGAGAACTCCTTAACGGTGACCTTCTATACTGACAAATTAGTCACCGTCATTCCTGATTTTCCGATCGGAACTAGGTATCTGATCACCGGCGCTCCCAGGTTCAAGCTGCTTGAACCTTGCGTCGGCGACGCTTCCAGATACTTTCCCGTAGTCATGGGGGAGATGGGAACCAATAGGAGGCACGCGAGCCTCCAACTTAAGTGTGATGACTGTGAACCGGGCACGGCCATCGACATAAAGATCTTTTACCCGAAAAAAAGTTCCTGGTTCTAGGCGTAAACTTAGGAAACAGAACTTCACAAATGAGAGGGCGGACTTCGGTCAGCCCTCTTTTTCTTTTCGAATTAAAATGCTAAAATTAGGTCGAGGTTACTTTATAAATAAAGCTGTATGAAAAATCTATTAATAATTTTATCGTTTTTCTGTTTTTCGTTTATATTAACAGGGCAAGAGGTTTTGGCGGATTATTGCGACTGCAATGGAACAACTTATAGCGATTGGGAATCGACATATTGCACTAATTATGGTTGCGAATGGAAATCAGGTAATATATCCACTTCCGGCACCGTCTCCCTTACAAACCCCTTGGGAGATTTAAAAGACCCGTCTACGTTAATAGGAAAAATTATTGGGGCGGCTTTGGGATTGGTCGGATCTTTGGCCTTGGCTATGTTTATTTACGGCGGGTTTATATGGATGAC
>JBAYFW010000076.1:0-4342 GCA_041667005.1 Minisyncoccota bacterium
GCAAATCATCGACCGGCGGCATTGAAGTTCAGGTCGCGGATAAATGGATGCGGCCCGAGGAAGTTTCGGCTATGATCCTCCAGAAACTTAAGAACGACGCCGAAGCCAGACTGGGCGAGACCATCACCGAGGCTGTCATCACCGTCCCCGCCTACTTCAACGACTCTCAGCGCCAAGCCACTCGCGATGCCGGTAAGATTGCCGGCCTCGATGTTAAGAGAATTATCAACGAGCCGACGGCCGCCGCTTTGGCTTACGGCTTCAACAAAAAGAAAGACGAGAAGATTGCCGTCTTCGACTTCGGTGGCGGTACTTTCGACATTTCTGTCCTTGAGGTAGGCGATGATGTTATCGAAGTCAAATCCACCGACGGAGACTCTCATCTTGGCGGTCGCGATATTGACGCCAAGATCGTCAACTGGCTGGCCGATACCTTCAAGAAGGAAAACGGTATCGATCTAAAGAGCGATCCCTTGGCTCTCCAGCGCCTCGATGAAGCGGCCGAGAAGGCCAAGATCGAGCTGTCGGCCGCTATGCAGACCGAGATCAATATTCCCTTTATTTCTTCCGGTTCCGACGGTCCCAAGCATTTGCTCGTAGTTATGACCCGAGCCAAGCTTGAGGAATTGACCCAGGAATTTCTCTCCCGAGCCATGGAGATCACCAAGAGAGCAATCGAGGCTTCTCCCTTCAAAGTAGGCGAGATCAATGAAGTCGTTCTAGTCGGCGGCCAGACCCGGATGCCGGCTCTCCAAAATGCAGTCAAACAGTTCTTCGGAAAAGATCCTCACATGGGAGTGAATCCCGACGAGGTGGTTGCGGTGGGCGCCGCTATTCAAGGCGGAATTTTGGGCGGGGAAGTCAAGGATGTTCTCCTTCTCGACGTCATCCCGCTCTCTCTCGGTATCGAAACAATGGGCGGCATAGCGACCAAGCTTATCGAAAAGAACACGACCGTTCCTACCCAGCGCTCCCAGGTCTTCTCCACGGCCTCGGACAATCAGACCTCGGTCGAGATCCACATCACCCAAGGTGAAAGAGCCATGTCGGCCGATAACAAGTCCCTCGGAAGGTTCATCCTCGACGGCATTCCGCCCGCCCCGCGTGGTATGCCTCAGGTCGAGGTTTCGTTCGATGTCGACGCCAACGGTATTCTCAATGTTACCGCCAAAGACAAAGCCACGGGCAAAGCCAACTCCATCAAGATCACTGCTACTTCCGGCTTGTCCAAAGAAGAAGTTGAGAAGATGAAGCAGGAAGCGGCCAAGCACGAGACCGAAGACAAAGCCAAGCACGAAGCGGTCGAAGCCAAGAACATTGCCGAGCAGCTTATCTACACTTCCGAGAAGGCTCTTAAGGATGCGGGAGATAAGGTGCCGGCTGATTTGCGCAAAACGATAGAAGACAGGGTTACTGACCTAAAGAGTGCAAAGGACGCGGCTACACCCTCTGTAGAGGCTATTAAGAAGGCTAGCGAGGCGTTATCGAGTGAGATACAGAAGATAGGACAGTATATGAAGAATGAGGCCGCCTCCGCTCCTGATGGAGCTACGGCGAGCCAAGGCAAGCAAAATCCCGGTGAAGGGAAGGGTCCTGAAAATGGTGACAATGTGAAAGATGCTGAATTCAAGGAGAAGAAGTAGTGTTGTCATTCCCGCGCCGCGCCCTCCGAAGCTCTGTAGGAGCGTAGGAGGGAAGGCGGGAATCCAGGATTTAAAAATAGCCACGATTATGTCAGAGTGATCCTACTAGACAACTTCCTAAAACTGACCAAAATTTTCGTCATTTTTCCGAAGTAACAAAAAAGGACCCTCGTCGCTTCCCTGAGTGTCGCCATCTTAGTTGGGCGAAGCTCGGGGGAGTTAACGAGAGGACCTTGAGGGCTTCATTTCTTTTCGATTTGTTTGAGAAGCCTATGAAGTGTGAGAAAACAAAGGCAAACAAAGGCAAACGAGTTCAACTGAAAGGAAAAAACTTGCTTAGGAGTCGCCACCTCCTTAATCATTTGAGCTAACTGCGTCGCCAGCAGCATCCCAAACGTGGCCGATATCACAACATACACCAACAGATCTGCGATCTTCATCAATTCTAAATCACCTTTCTGTCCTAAAGGACTACGATTGTTTACATTAAAATAGCGCTTGATTGGTCATTATGTCAAGTTACCGTGGTTCCTTGCTAGCATATGTAATTAAACCCTTCTTTCGTAACCAAATCCTGCCACAAAATTACTAAAATGATTAAAAAAGAGATTAAAAATAGGGGAGAGTTTATTATCTATTCCGGCAAAAGGGGCGGGGTGGAGCTTCGAGCTGATGCGGATAAAGAGACGATTTGGGCTAGCTTAGACCAAATCGCGGAGCTTTTTGGCCGTGACAAGTCGGTCATCTCTAGGCACTTGAGAAATGTATTTAGTGAGGCAGAACTTGATAGAAATTCAGTTGTTGCAAAAAATGCAACAACTGCCGCTGATGGAAAAACTTATATTGTTGAGTATTACAATCTCGATGCAGTACTTTCTGTTGGCTATCGTGTCAATTCCAGACAAGCTACCCAATTCCGTATTTGGGCCACCAAAACACTACGCGAATATCTTATTAAAGGCATTGTAATTAACACCGAAAGAATCAAGAAACTTCCGGATAAAATTCTAGCTGACCTTAATGAAAAGCTTGAGTTTATTCAGCGTACCCTTGAAAAACGAGAACTGAATAAATCTGAAACCAACAGCTTGCTCGCAGTCATCCACGATTACGCTCACTCCTGGCTCTACCTCAAGGAATACGACGACGGAGAATTGAGGCTCTATCGAGGTAAGAATAAAGAGAAGCGCCACTTGAATTACGATTTCGTCCGTCAGACAATCGATACTATGAAGGTCGAACTAATGTCTAGCGGTCAAGCCGGTGAATTATTCGCCTCCGAGCGCGATGAATCATTCAAGGGCATCTTGAAGACAATTTACCAGACCTTCGGCGGGACTGAACTTTACCAGAGCCTTGAAGAAAAGGCCGCCCATTTGCTGTACTTCATTATCAAGGATCACCCCTTCTCCGACGGCAATAAAAGAGTCGCATCTTTTCTCTTCATCTACTTCCTGCAATTGAATGGCATTTTAAAGAGGTCCAACGGCGAGAGAAAGATTAATGACAATACCCTAGTGGCTTTGGCATTGCTCATTGCCGAAAGTGATCCGAAGGACAAGGAGGTGATGGTGGCACTGACGACAAATTTGCTTGCTTAGGGCACGATTAAAAAATAAAGTCAAAAGTTAAAAGTTAAAGGAAAAAGTGAAAAGCGCCAACGAAACCATTTACTGGCTCAATCTTGCCAAAGATAGTAAAATATGCGATAGTGAAGCGGTTATCCCGCTGATAGACGAAGCCCGTCAACTATCTCTAATCCTCGGCAAATCCGTCCTCACCTTAAAAACTTAACTACTTTATACTTTCACTTTTGCCTTTTAACTTTTGATTTTTAACTTCCCATGAAAGACTACTACAAAACCCTCGGTCTCGATAAATCCGCCTCCAAAGACGACATCAAGAAGGCTTTCCGCAAGCTGGCCCACGAACATCACCCCGATAAGACCAAGAACGATCCCGTTTCTTCCGCCAAGTTCAAAGAGGCTAGCGAGGCCTATTCAGTTCTTTCCGATGACGATAAGCGCAAACAGTACGACATGTTCGGTTCGGCCGGTCCGGGCGGCCCCTCGACAAGCTCGGGGCAAGGAGGCTTCGGCGGTTTCAATGGCGGCCAGGGCTTCGGCGGTTTTGATTTCTCCGGCTTCCAGCAGGGCAATGGCCAGAATTTTGAATTTGATTTGGGCGACATCTTCAGCGACTTCTTCGGCCAATCAAGCGGACGAAGACAAACTGCCCAGAACCGTCGTGGCACCGATATTTCCGTCGATCTTCTAATTTCTTTTTCGGAGTCTATTTTTGGGGTAGAGAAAGACCTTCTGGTCGACAAAGCTTCCAAGTGCTTAACTTGTTCCGGCAGCGGGGCCGAACCCGGTTCTTCAATGGAAAAATGCCAAACTTGCAAAGGTAAAGGACAAGTGACAGAAACTCGCCGTTCCTTCCTGGGTATGTTCAATACAGTCAAGGTTTGCCCAGAATGCCAAGGCAGCGGTCAGATTCCCAAGATCAAATGCGGCACCTGTCGCGGCAGCGGAGTAACCGAACGCAAGCAGGAGATAAGCGTCAAAATACCGGCCGGCATCGAAGACGGCCAGATGATCCGCCTTACCAATATGGGCGAAGCTATTCCTTTCGGCGTCAGCGGCGATCTCTATGTCCGGATCCATGTTCAAGCTCATCCCACGATCAGGAAAGAAGGC
>JBAYFW010000077.1:0-4228 GCA_041667005.1 Minisyncoccota bacterium
AAATATTTTTAAAACAGTCAGAACAAAATTGCAAAGAGCGTATTTGGAAATAAAACAAAATATTTTGAGTAGGGGAGTAACTTCTATTTACGTAATTTTTGCTGAGATACTACTCAGTATTCTGTAGGACCTCTTTTGCCTTATCCCATTTAGGAGACTTGTGGCTATTAAAATATTGCAAGATCAGTTGTTTGGATTCGTCCTTGAAATGAACACTTTCTTCAATTATAGGAGTCATCTCTCTATAACCATAGGGCAGAGAATTAAAATCAATTTTAGTAGCTCCTGTAAAGTCATCACGGCAGGAGTAAACTATTCGCGATACTCGATTCAAAGAGCAGGCACCCAGACACATAAGGCATGGCTCGAAGGTCGTGTAAATTGTACATGTTGCTCCAGCTTTTCGCCTTTCCTTAATCAAAGAAGAATATTTTATGAGAAGATTCATCTCGGCATGAGAAATCCAGTCCGACTTAGTTGAAAGTAAGTTTCGTGCACGGTCGATTTCTTTGCCGTCAATCACAAGTACGGCTCCGACAGGGAAGTTGCCATCGGCAGAAGAAAGCTTGGCTTGTTCAAGAGCTGCTGATAAATGGGTAAAACCATCCTGGTCGTTCATATAGTCACTCATTATACCGTTCCAAATGTAAAATTAAAATCCTTAAAATAGATCCTCTCGTCTTTCTCCGGCGCCCAGCTGGAATCGTTGCCGCCAAAGAAGACGGCGAATTTAAAGGAATCTATGGCAAAGGAATTATCTTTACGGAATGACAAGTTGAGGTTAGCGATTTCTTGATCGTCAAACCAGGAAATAAGCTTGCCGTCTTCCTGGCCGGGCGTATTCATTTTGATGTAAGTCTTTATGGTGTGCCAGGAGCCGGGAGTCAAATAGATGCGGTCTTCAAAATGCTTGTCCAGAGTCTTCCACATTTCCGAAGTGATGGGAACCTGCTTATCCTCCGCTTTGGTCCAAATAAAATCTTGCCCCCACTTTTTATCCGATTCTTTGTCCATGTAATAAACGTACTGCTCGAGCAATCCAAGCTCTCGCCACATTACCCGCGCCGAGAATCCATCTGCCTCGGCTGTACTAGCTCCGCCCATCGGGCTCGTTCCTCCGCACAAGCCCGGCAACTTACCGCCTCTTTTGAAGTTAAAGTTCTCATCTATCTTAACCTTATACTGAACAGTGGCTTCTTCATAAGACTTTCCAAAGCGCGAGCTCCATGAAGTTCCTCCTTGATCGGGGCCAATCTGATCTTTGAGGCAAGTGACGCACAAGACATTCTCACCGTCCAGCCCAACGATCGATAACCTACCCTCCGCAACACCTCGCGGCTTTGTCACACCCGGCCACTGAGTACGCCAGGTTTCTTTTGTGTAAGGCCCGATAGGGAGGTGGGAGAAGGAAATGTTCATAAAAAGAATAATATCATAGATATGCAGTTTCATTTTTAGTAGTTGATTTACAATTATAAATAATGAGGGAATTCAAACTCTCCTCATTGTTCGCGGTCTACATCATTGAAAAAATTTAACCCGGCGATCTGAAATATGGTCGCCGGTTTATGCTTGGCTAAGCCCATTGGCTTAAGAGGGAAGATGACTTAAATGGCCTTGAGTCGAAAGCATACTACGTCGCACAATATATGTTTGAACGAGATAGTTTGTGCGACATATGGATATATGGCCTTGTATAAGCTTTAGGCTATTTAGCTTGCAGATTGAGTCGACTCTTCCCTGCGCAAAACTTTTTGAACTGATCAAAGCTCACGAGAGATTGGTAGGAAGAAAGCTTAATTTTTTTCCTCTCAATGATCTTTTGCAAGACTTCTTCGCTGATCTCTTTGTTCATCATTAGGAATACAACCGGATACTTTATCTCCGGATTACGGCTGTAGTTCTTGAGCTTGCTGTTAAGGCAGCCTGAGAGGCATCTTTGGTCCTTCGGATAGAAAACGTCGACTGAGAAGTTACCACCTTTATGGTAAATGTAGAAGTCTGTTCGGTTTCTCTTATCGTCAGTGAAGAAATACTCTCGGTGGACGAAAGGCTCACCAAAGGATGAGACCAGGTAGGTATAGACCTCTTTCTCGACCTTGTGAGCCCGTTCTCCGATCATCTTTGCTCTGGCAGAGCTGTATTCACCCTTAGTAAAATCTTCAGGCTGTCCTTTGAAGTTTAGTAGCTTTCGCAAGGCTGGTAAACCTCCAAAAAGTCTTTGGATTTGTCTCGACGATGGAAGCTTGGCATAGTGATCGATTTCTATCGAAGTCGGATAATGAGCGTACTCTTTATGGAAAGACTCCATTCCTTCTTTGATCTTTTCTATTGTCCATTTAGTCTTTTTCACCGGACAATTATCTCATAGATCAAAATGTCGCACAAGCGACACTATTATTTTTCTCATTCGATGTCGTAGGTTCTTCCCTGCCGCGGTCAAAAAAAGAGCCAGGCGGCTCTTCCAGAGCAAACTTATTTTTGACTTCCCTTGGAGAGGTTATCGATGATCGGAGACCAGATGTAAGGAAGAAAAATTTGATTCCAGAAATACCCCACCGGCCCGGAAAGATAATTGCTCCAGACATTGACTGTCAGATCTTTCAAGAAATTCCAGTTGTCCTGGAAAGTTTGTGAGCTGACGATAGCTCGGAGGTTGAAACCGAAGTAGGCTAGGATAAGGAGAAGGACGACGATAAGAACAATCGTCTTGATTAGTCCCCTGTTGGTTGTTTTTGGAATAAGCATGGGGAAGTTGAGGTTGTTTCAATGGGTTAATTTTAACATAACAGTTAAGGAAAGAAGTATGATTTAAGAGGTAAGAGCTAGGAGCTATGAGCTAAGAAGACAAACGAAATCCATCTTCTACAGATACGACAATGGATTCAAGTAAGCACTATAATCCGCAATCGGTATCGTTGCTCCCTTACAGTTAATACTATTGGTGAAGAGTTTAATTTGGACGCCTTGGGTGGCATAGACGCCGAAGTGGAGGTGCGGACCGGTCGAATAGCCGGTATTGCCGCTGTAGCCGATAACTTCGCCGGTGTTAACACTCTCCCCTACTTTGACAATCTGAAGCGAGAGGTGACTGTAGAGAGTCGAGAGGCCGTTATCGTGCTTGACCATGATCCAGCGGCCATAGGAATAGCAGCCGCGAATGGCGTCGGTATTGGCGACACCGACCACTACTCCGCCCAAGGCCGCTTTGACCGGTGTGCCGATCGAGGCTCGGAAATCAACGCCAGTGTGGCCCTTGCCGTTGTAGATTTGCGGATTGGCGGTGGCGAAAGAAGTGTTGCCGAAATATTGAGTGATGAAGATATTTTCGAGCGGCCAAGATAGGATGCCGGAGCCGGTATGGGGGATTTGGGAGGGATTGATAAGAAGGTGGAGACTTTGTTCGTAGTTGCTGATCTCAGCTTGGAGAGCCGCTTCCTGGGCCTTCTTGGAGGCTAAAATGTTCTTATAAGTGCTCTCGGAACGATTGGTCGCTTTGAGCAAAGCCTTCTGATCATTGACCGTGCTCAAGACGACGGCTCTCTGGTCGGTCAACTGGGCATTCAGAGCCAAGAGATCGGCTTTGGCTTTCTGTGTGGCTTTCTTGTCTGATTCCAGACCGGCTTTGGCCTGGCCGAGAGCGACTATGTTGTCCTGGAGACCTTTCTCGAGTATTGAAAGTTCCTCGAGGGAATTCCAGGCTCCGGCCAAAGATTGGCTGGAGAGCAGAATCTCCGGAATTGAACGGTCATCGATCTCTTGAATATTAATGAAAGTTTGACGGACGCTTCTTTGGTTGTCGGCGATCGAACCTTCTTTGACCGTAATCTTGGAGCTGATCAATTTGATTTCATCGTTCTTGGTCGCGATCTTGTCTTCGATAATAGCGATATTGGTCTCAATCTTTTTTCGATTGAGATCAAGCGACTTGATCGTATTTGAGAGCGATGAAGCCTTGCTATCGAGATCGACAATTTGTTTCTCGTAATTCTTGATCTCGGCTTGGAGATTGGTTATATCGGTATTGCGGCTGTCGATTTTGGCTTGGAGTTCCTCGGCGGTTTGTGAGTGAAGCACAAAGGAGCTAAGAGGTAGGAGGTAAGAGATAAGAAGAGTCGCGACAAAAAGGAAAACGCTAGATTGAGTGGTCTTTTGTTTGATCATGGTTCATAACTCCTGGCTAATACTTCTTAGCTCTTAGCTCCTACCTCTTAGCTCCTAGCTCTTA
>JBAYFW010000078.1:0-4104 GCA_041667005.1 Minisyncoccota bacterium
ATCGGGATGCATCTGGATGCCTACATCAAGACCTCGGAAGAGTTCAGTAAGATGTTAAAAAGAAACAGTCCGCCTGTATCGACCTTGATGAAGGCGTATTCTGTTTTATACGGAAAAGAACCGCTGGAGATCTGATATGACAGCCAAAGAAACAAAAGTAAGAGAGGAAAACCGCTCAACGGCCAGCGATTATTTGAAGAAGGCCACTGACAATTATGACCAGATGCTTCTGGCCTTCAATGCCGAGAATTGGAACGCGGCGGCCACGCTCGCCGTGCAGTGTGCGATTTCGTCAGCCGATGCCGTTTGCGTTTTTCATAGCGGCGTCCGTTCGATCTCACGAGACCATCTCGATGTCTGTGATTTGGTATCTCTGGTTTCCTTGGAGGGGGCTGAGGAGAAGGCCAAACAGCTAAGGAAGATCATTGCCCGGAAGAATATGGTCCAGTACGAGAGTCGTAGCGCTAGACGCTCGGATGCGGATGAAATGGTCAAAGTGACGAGTCGCTTTTATCAGTGGGTTCTTGAAAATCTCCGCTAATACCATTTGGGTCTGCCATTTATTTAGCCGCACGGAAAGTATCTCTATTTCTAAATTTTTTGTAGTAAGTTTAATATTTAGAATAGGTTGCGAGATAGAGATATGATTTGCGCAGTGGTGTGTCCGAGGTTCGCGGTATTGCGGAGGAGCCATATAGATAAGCCCGTCGGAGAATCCGGCGGGCTTTTTCTACGAATACCCATTCCTCGTCGAGGAATTTCTAAATATCGAAGTTATTTTTATCTCTGTTCGTAATAGAGATAGAAAATCCATCCATTATCCCGCCAACTTTATCTCTTTATCTCTGAATTCATCAGTTTGGGGCAGTTTTTAGTAATCGCCTTTTCTCGTCGGTATTTCAATCTGATTATAGGCCGTTACCAGGAAATAAAGAGAGATAACTCGCCAATGTCGATGATAAATCAAATATATCCGTCGGTATTCGTCAACTAATTGTGAGGACTTTAAGTCCAGGCGTCTTTGGGATGTCTTTAATGAGAAGATACAGATGAAGGCGATTAGGAAGGTGATTAAAAAACAACTTGAAATGCATACAATGTTTGTATATACTTTCAATAGGAGGTTACCGCTATGAAAGTTAATACAGTAAATATTTCGTTTAATTCCGAGTTACTTGTTGAGATCGATCGCGTCGCGGATCAGGAATCCCGTGCACGTTCGGAGCTCATCCGTGAGGCTGCAAGAATGTACATTTCCCGCAAGAAGCAGTGGGAAAAAATCTTTTCATTCGGCGCTGGTCAGTCAAAATCTTTAGCATTGACCGAATCGGATGTCAGTGGTGCTATTAGAAAATATCGCCGATCTAAAGGGCAATAAGAATGAAGGTTGTCTTAGATACCAATATTTTGATATCGGCTATTGCGTTTGGCGGTAAGCCCAAGGTTATCCTGGAGAAGGTCATTAGAGGTGACATTCAGCTTGTTTTAAGCGATCCTATTCTTGAAGAGGTTCAGGGTGTCCTTTTGGGGAAGAAATTTCGTTACTCTGCGCATATTATTGTCGAGATCGCCCAGCAGCTCACATCGCTCGCTGAGATTGTTTATCCAGAAGAAGTAATTTCGGTTATAAAGAATGATCCTCCGGATAATCGTATTCTTGAGTGTGCTGTGGCTGGTAAGGTAAAATATATTGTGTCTGGTGATGCCGATCTCTTGTCAGTGAAGTCCTTCCGAAAGATTGAAATTCTCACCGCGGATGAGTTTCTCAAATTAAAATAACCCCTTTACGTAGGCGGCGAGCATTTGTATCACCCCATTTGTATCGACACGAAATATATCTCTGATTTTGATTTTTCCCAAAAAAGTTCAGTTTTCAGAACAGGTTACGATTAGAGATAGCGGTTTTTTGATCTAATTGGTGTTAGTGCAATAAAAAATATATCTCTGTTTTGTGTGTTTTTGACACAACCTTAAACGTTTCAAATGGTTACGGGAATTGACCCATCGGTGTCGATGTGGTTACGGCGTTCGAGCCCTCGCGGGGGAGCCATATAGATAAGCCCGTCGGAGAATCCGGCGGGCTTTTTCTACGTATACCCATTCCTCGTCGAGGAATTTCTAAATATCGAAGTTATTTTTATCTCTGTTCGTAGTAGAGATAGAAAATCCGTTCAATATCCCGCCGACTTTATCTCTTTATCTCTGAATTCATCAGTTTGGGGCAGTTTTTAGTAATCGTCTTTTCTCGTCGGTATTTCGATCTGATTATGGGCCGTTACTAGGAAATGAAGAGAGATAACTCGCTAATGTCGACGATAACTCAAAAGATGCTCGTCGATATTCTTCAAATAATTTAGAGAATTAAAGTCCGATTGTCTTTAATGGCGTTGAAATCATATTCTGTTTTGTATGGGTAGAATCCAGCTGAAATTTAGTAAGATGATCGGAAAGTTATTCCGAAAAGAGGTGGCTGATCTTTAAAAGCTTTTTAAGTTTTGGATTCTTTCGGGCGGGACGATTTAGAGCCTTGTTAAAGGCTTTCCATTTAGCTTCAGATAAATGAACCTGGGTTGTTAGCTCGTCATCCTTTTTGTTATTTCTTTCTGTTTTTGGATATATTTTTTCATTCATATTTAAGTCCTACAGAGGTAGTTTTGATAGGAACTCCGTCCATCCAATGGCGTGGCCAGTCGACCTGCGTTGTGAGGAGTTGCCGCCGTATACGATCATGGCTTTGGCTGGTGGGAACTTTGCAAGTTCGCACCAATAGGTGATGTTTTTGAAATAATCGTCAGTAATGGTCTTCCCGGATTTAATCTCAACTGGAACAAGAGAAGCCCCATTTTCAATAATGCAGTCGATCTCCCGGCCCATTTTATCCTGCCAAAAATAGACGCTGGGCTCGTTGCCATTGTTTAATTGCGACTTGATGATCTCGGAAATGATGAAGCATTCAAAAAGATTGCCTTTAAGCGGGTGCTGGGAGAGCATGGCCTTGGTGGTTATTCCTATAAGATACGCGGCCAGTCCGGTGTCGTAAAAATAAATCTTCGGTGTTTTAACCAGGCGTTTGTTCAAATTATTGTGATGGGGGCGAAGAAGGAAAACAATATAACTTGATTCCAGAACTGAGATCCACGCCTTGGCCGTGTTATGGGTGATGCCGCACTCATCGGCGAGGGAAGAGAGATTGAGCAGTTGCCCCACACGGTTAGCGCATAATTTCAGGAACGTATGAAACGCGGTAAGATCGTGCACATTCTTAAGAAGCCGGATGTCCCGGTCAATGTAGGTACGGACGTAATTGGCGTAGAGGTCTTTTGGGTCGATCCCGTCAGCGTATATTCTCGGGTAACCGCCGTGAAATAAATGGTCTTCAAAGTCATCAAAAGCATAGTTTGAGGCCGAAAGTTCTTGCCTAGACAAGGGAAGAAGCGAGAGAAGGGCAACGCGTCCTGCCAGCGATTGAGTAATTTGCTCCATCAAAAGGAAATTATGTGATCCGGTAAGGATAAACAACCCTGGAGTTTTGGCCTCATCGAGTACGCCTTGTAAATAGGAGAAGATCTCTGGCGCTCGCTGGATTTCATCAAGGATAGCTCCTTGAGGATACTGTGCGAGAAAGCCCCGCGGGTCTTTCTGGGCGAATTCGCGGGTATCAGGGTCTTCCAGCAGAACATAGGGCTTTTTAGGAAAAGCTTCCCTGACCAGCGTGGTTTTTCCTGATTGACGCGGTCCGGTAACGGCAACGGCCGGAAACTTCTTGGAAATCGAGATAAGCTTGGGGGTGAGGGTTCTTTTTATCATGATTGAAAGATACCATGCTCTGGACAGATTGTCAATTGAATGTTCAAATTGTCCACATAAAAAACGAAAGAGTTCGAATCAGCCATTTGTATTGAACACGAAATATATCTCTGATTTTGATTTTTCCCAAGAAAGTTCAGTTTTCAGAATAGGTTATGATTAGAGATAGTCACGGTCAAGTCCCATTTTTCCTGTAAATTGCCTCATTTAAGGGCATAAGATTTCTTGGTTGTCTTAATTACAGTCCGTTCTTTGATAGCGTCATGCTTCAGTTCATCACGAAGGGCAAGGATCTGC
>JBAYFW010000079.1:0-4090 GCA_041667005.1 Minisyncoccota bacterium
AGCAGTTCGCCATTGCCGCCGGCAAAGCGGCGAAGTTCGGTCGCGACGAACTCAATCACGCACTCAAGGAAGCCGGCAAACAAGTCTTCCGGAACTAGCAGCAAAAACTGCACATTACTTGCACAAGCGACGCCCGACGGGTCGCTTTTTTGTTTTATTGACTTTTATTTCTTAAAGACTAGACTGAAGCGGGCTATGTTCTGGCCAAATATTTTGGCAGATAGGTGCAACCTGTTGTTGCGCGAGTAGCTCTTTGAATATGAATATTTTTGAATTAGACCGCAAAGGTCTCCTTGCTCTTGATCCTGCCAAAGTTACAGAGTTACTTACTCCGTCGGAGTTTGTATATATCGCCGGAAAGCTGGGAGCGTTCTGGAGTTATGATCACGAAGCCGCTCGAGCGGGTCGTGCTGGTTTGCATCCTGTGCTCAAGTCAGGCCTGCACAGCGACGGTTTCTTCGTCTCAAGAGTTCTTCTCGAACCGCCGAACATCCTGAAAATAATGGCCTATCAGATGTTTCTGCGTCTTCATCAGGCTGGAGTTTTCCTCACAAAGATTAGCTGGGTCGTTGGAGTCCCCGATGGAGCAACGAGCCTCGGACGGGAAATTGCGAAACTCATTGGCGCGGAAGTGGCCAGAATGGATAAGATTAATGGACGAATAATGCTCGGGACAGAGGTTGGATTTGGTAATCTTCTCATTGTCGAGGATGTTTTCACTCGCGGAACTGGCTTCTGTGAAGCCGTTACGGAGATACGAGCCAAGGCTCCGCAATTATCAATAATTCCATTCGATCCCGTACTTCTGAATCGGGGCGGAATGAAGGGATTTGGGGAGTTCACTGTTGTTCCCATTGCAGAGCATCGGATTAACGACTGGCAACCGGAAGATTGTCCGTTGTGCAGAAAGTATTTTTCAGGGACAATTAGGCCCAAAGTGAGCGATGAGAATTGGAACGCATTGCGCGTTTCTCAGTTGCCGAGATAGTTCTATAGGAGTTCTTTTTCTCACGCAGGCGGTGCTTCGGTGCCGCTTTTTTGCTTCTGAAATTGTAGAGGTTAAACCTCTGCTATACAGACGTCCGACATCCGTAACTACCCACCACCCTTGACTTCCTTACCCACATAGTTTATAGTAGAGATCTAATCAATTCTCTCTGTCTGTCCTAAAGGCTTTCAAGGGGAATAGCGAAAGGCGTTATAAAGCCTTAGCTTTTAGGAAGAATAAAAAAATGAATCAAGAACACTCAAGGGGTGCTTATGGCGCCCGTGGCTCTCATAAGCCGTTTAGTCAAAGAAAATCAAGTGGAGGAAGTCGCTTCTCATCCGGATCAGGCCGGAGTTTCGGCAGTGCTAGAAGCGCTAGTCGCGGCGGCGGTTATGGCGGTAATAGGGGCGGCGGCAATCGCGGAGGCGGTCGCAATTTCGGCCAGCATATAGACAGTGCCAAATTCGTCCGTAAAGCCAAAGCTCCCGAAGCCATTATTGAATTTACGCCCGTTCACAACTTTGCCGACTTTCTAGTCGATTCGCGCTTGAAGAATAACATTATTAAGAAGGGTTACATCAAGCCTACTCCTATCCAGGACCAGTCTATCCCGGTGGTTTTGCAGGGTAAAGACCTTGTCGGTATCGCCAATACCGGTACCGGCAAGACAGCTGCTTTCCTCATTCCTCTTATCGATAAAGTTTTGAAATTTCCCAAAGAAAAGATCTTGATCGTCGTTCCGACTCGCGAATTGGCTCAGCAGATCGAGTCCGAACTCAAAGGTTTCGCTTTTGGATTGAATGTCTGGGGAGTCTGCGCCGTGGGCGGAGTTAATATTCAAGGCCAGATCCGCTCTTTGGTTAGACCTTTCAACTTCCTCATCGGCACGCCCGGCCGCTTGCGCGACCTCATTGATCGCCGCCGGATCAATCTAGCCGAATACACGACCGTCGTTCTCGATGAAGCTGACCGGATGCTCGACATGGGTTTCGTCAATGAAATCCGTTTTATGGTCTCCCAGATGCCGGCTACTCGCCAGACCCTCTTCTTTTCGGCTACCATGTCCAATGAAGTTAATGCCCTAGTCAAAGATTTTCTCAAAATGCCGGTTAATATTTCCGTGAAAACTGGCAACACGGCCGACCAGGTTGACCAGGATATTGTTCGGGTCCCGGCTGGCAAAGACAAGACCGAAGTTCTTTGCGATCTTCTAGCTTCCCAAGGCTTCGACAAGGTTCTCATTTTCGGTCGAACCAAGCACGGTGTTCAGAGGTTGGCCGATAGCCTAGCCAAGAAAGGCTTCAAAGCCGAAGCTATCCACGGCAACAAAAGTCAGGGTCAGCGCCAGCGCGCCCTCCAGCTTTTCAAGGAAGATCATGTCAAAGTCCTAGTGGCGACCGATGTGGCTGCCCGCGGTCTTGATATTGTCGATGTCAGCCACGTCATCAACTTCGATGTTCCGGCTACCTACGAAGATTATGTCCACCGCATTGGTCGTACCGGCCGCGCGGGCAAGAAAGGAAGTGCTTTTACTTTTGTATAGGAAAGGTAAAAAACCTAAGAATATTTCCAGTAAAACAAAAGACGATCGTGGAGGTCGTCTTTTGTTATCTTGCTACAGTTGTGTATATATTAGAAATCACTTACCACGGAAACTTTTTGCCCTTATACCAAAACTGTCCCGTTTCTGGTTTGGAAATCACTAATGCGTAAATATCATTAGCTGCTTCTTCTGGCGTGACCGGCGCATCATTACCACCCATATCCGTCCGAACCCAACCGGGATGGACAGCTGAGATTGTGAGCTTTGAACCCTCGTGCTTCAACCTGGCAGCTAGAGTCCGAACATACATATTGAGGGCAGCTTTGGAAATTTTATAGGCGGGATAGTGGTAGGGGAAATGGGAATCTTCAATATGATCCATATCGGTGATGGAGCCGGCTTGGGAAGAAAGAAAAAAAATATGACCTTCGGGATTGATGATAGGCAAAATCTTTTCTGTGAAGTCGGCCGTGCCTACAACATTGATTCCCAGAGTTTCCAAAAGTTTTTCCGTATTAAGTTTGGTCTCCTCGTCATCGAGAAGGACCCCGGCATTGTTGATGAGGATATCGATCTTAATCTTGGCTGCGAGCAGCTTCTGAGTGCAAATCTCAATTGATTGGGGATCGGAAAGGTCTAGCCGATATGGCGTCAGGTTGGGGCTAGTGTAGGGCAGGGTGCCTGTTGTTGAAGTTCCAATAACTCGGTAGCCTTCTTTGAGGAATTTCTCCGCCAAAGCCTGGCCGATACCCTTGGAAACGCCGGTTATGAGAATCGTTTGCATGGGGTAATTTTAACATTTTTTTGACCATGGAGATATTGCGCAGAATTTTGATATTTGGATTTTGAAATTTGAGCTTTTCCCCTACTCATACCTCAGCGCCTCGATTGGATTGAGTTTGGAAGCCCTCCGTGCCGGATAATATCCGAAAACAATCCCGATGGCCGCCGAGACACCGAAGGCAAGGAGGATCGAAGAAAGTGAGAGGGAAGTTTGGAGGATGCCTATATAAGTAATGAGATAGCAGACCAGCCAGCCTAAGAAAACTCCGATGCCGCCCCCGATAACCGTCAAGGCCACCGCTTCCGTCAGGAATTGAACATTGATGTCGCGAGCTTTGGCACCTATAGCTTTACGAAGACCGATCTCCCGAGTTCTTTCCGTAACCGTCGTCAGCATCATATTCATGATCCCGATACCGCCAACCACGAGCGAGATACCAGCCACCGCGCCCAAGAGCAGGGTGAAAGTACTGGTGACGCTCGAAGCGGCTGAGACGATATCGGCCTGGTTGAAGACGCTGAAGTCGGCCGTGGCATTGGCCGCGATCTTGTGGCGGGTTGTGAGCAGGGCCGTGATGTCTTCCTGAACTGTGGTCATGACTTCAGAGTCTGTAGCGGAGAGAGCCAAGGAAGTGATGTAGGTCGAATCACCGATTAAAAATAACTGGGCAGTAGAAAGGGGAACATAGACGGCGTCATCTTGATTATTGAAACCGCTGCCGCCTTTGGATTGTGTAATGCCGATCACTTTGAATTCCATGACATTGATCCGGACG
>JBAYFW010000080.1:0-4044 GCA_041667005.1 Minisyncoccota bacterium
CGTGAGATGGGCCGGAAATCCATTTTGGATTTCGCGCAGTTATATTTTTCTGAGTACATGACCAGTAAGCCCGCCGCATTTCATGAAGAGATTTGCAAGGTTCTTATCGAGATGTCTGACCAGCGTAAGCGTAATCTTGCTGTAGCCGCACCACGTGGCCATGCCAAGAGTACATTGGTGAGTCTGTTTTATGTTGTCTGGTCGATCTGCTATGGAAAAGAAAGCTATATCGTTCTCTTTTCTTCTTCATCGGGACAGGCTATATCACTAATGGCAGATATCAAGACGGCTTTTGAAACTAACGATAAATTGATTAGGGATTTTCCCGAAGTCTCTCATATCGGTGATGGATCTGTACGGCAACAGTGGACACAGCAGGCGATTGTTACCCAAAATGATATTAAAGTCCAGGCGTTGGGATGCGAACAGAATATGCGTGGGTTTCGGTCGGGCAGAAATAGGCCGACGCTCGTAATTCTTGATGACGTTGACGGAGATAGAAACACCTATACGGCTGAGACAAGGGATAAGGTGCTCAAGTGGTTCAAGGGAACGGTTCGTTACATGGGCTCCCCAAAGCGGACCAACATGATCGCGGTTGGCACCCTTTTGCATACAGAATCCTTGCTCGCGAAGTTCATTAATCAGAATGAGTTTCAGAATTGGGAGACCAAGCTTCTTTACAAGGCTGTTATTGAGAATGCCAAGCGCGAAGATCTCTGGGAGCAGTGGAGAAAGATCGTATTCTTTCAGGAAAAATATAAAGGAAAAGCATCCAAATATCTTTTTGATGATGCGGGACTGGATTACGACGCATTGATTCCTTTCATTAATAAAAGGAACTATATCGACGAGCGGGGTCATGTGGTTGAATGGTTTAGCGGATTAGATGATGTTTTTAAGGGAATGTGTCCCGAACTGAGTGAAGATCAGTTTCAGAAGCTAGAAAATATCCTGATGTTTATAAAGAATAACGAGGAAGGAATGCTGGCGGCGGACTGTTTCTTTTATGATCATAAAAAAGATATGCTTTTGGGCTCGAAGGTCCTTTGGGAAGCGGAGCACGACTATTATTCGCTCATGAAGATCAAGAAGATTGAAGGCTCGCATGAGTTTAACAGGGAAATGCAGAACGATCCCAAGAGTGCCGAGGAGTGTTTCTTTAATCCAGAGAAGTTTGAATATTGGACCAAGAAATATGAGAACGAAGTCGAATTGGTTAATACCTTCAAGGACGATTTAGAATACTTTGGAGCTTGTGATCCGAGCATGGGTAAGAAAACAAGGAATGCTGATTATTCAGCCATTATTATTTTGGCTCGGCATCGGAAAGTGAATGTTTTCTATGTTCTTAGAGCGGAGATTAAACAGCGCACCCCGGATGAGCTGATTCAGGACATTGTTAATTGTCATCGCGGGCGGACTTTTTCAGGGTTTGTATTTGAGGCCAATTTATTTCAGGGATTGTTCATACCATCGATCAGGACATATTCGGCGCAGGAAGGAGTTCACACCTCTATTCTGCCAATTCATAACACAACAAATAAAGAACGCAGGATTAGGCAACTTGCAAACTTCATTACGCCGGGATGGTTGAGATTTTCAAAAGATCATGAGAAATTGCTAGAGCAGTTTCAGGATTTCCCCATGGGGTCGCATGATGACGGCCCGGACGCGCTTGAAATGGCCTTAAGATGCGCCAATAGCACAAAGCCGGGAACGCTCTGGGCTGGGTTAAATAGCAATGATGGTAGCCCACAGGTGTTATCGCCCTTTTGCCGTGACCCTAATGCCAGAGAGTACGGATCAAATTACGACATAACTGACGACAGCACGCCCAGAGACAAGCTGAATAAGTGGTATTACGGGAAAGATGACGACGATTAAAGTGAAGTTGTCGTTAAACTTGGAGTAACGCAATGGATATTAAGCTCTCACAAATCTTGCCTATTACGAACACTCAGGACTATAAACTTCATCTTGCCTGCTGGAATGGAAAAGATCATCCGTTGGATGTGTTTGTGAAAGATCGAGATGCTTGGGAAGGTTGGAATACTTGGAGGGCTGTAAAAGATGATTTTAATCGGAAGTACATCTTTTCTTTAATACAATTTCATGTCGAATCAACAGATGTGTGGCTTTTCGGCGGTATTTATAAAATTTTGTCGCGAGGATCGAAGAAAAACGCGGCTAGTTACAAAATAGAGCTTTGTGATGATACAAGGAACTTGGTCGGGCGATTGAAAGTTTATTTAAAGAGGCCATCTAGGTCAAAGGCATTTAAGCTTGATAATTATTATGACGATATAGTCGCACTAGAAATCTTGAGGGAGGGCTATACAGGAGAAGCGTTTTGCGGTTATGAAAGAATCAATCACGATTTTTATATTCTTGAAACTATATTTAAGACCAACAGGCCTGACTGGAAGGGCGCGTTGGAAAATGTGAAAGGTGTTTATCTTATTACTGATAAGAGCAATGGAAAGCGTTATGTCGGATCGGCGTATGGAGATTCAGGAATCTGGTCAAGGTGGGAGTGTTATATCGGTACTGGACATGGATGGAATGATGAACTGACTAAACTGATCGAAAAAGAAGGTATTGGATACGCAAGAAAATACTTTCAGTTTACGCTTCTCGAGTATCGCTCAGTGAAAGTTGATGACAATGTGATTATAGAACGAGAGAATTACTGGAAAGAGGTTCTTTTGACTAGGGGCGAGCGTGGATATAATAAGAATTGAGCTTTTTTGAATGAATGATCCGATAGAATTTAAAGAGAAGTTTATAGCGTATATTGATGTTCTTGGATTTAAGAAGCTTGTCGAAGACTCCGAGAATGGTATTGGAATTCCCTTAACCGAACTTGTTGAAATCCAGAATACTCTTAAAAGAGACCTGGATGTTCAAGAAATTAAAAGCTATGGCCCGACGACTTGTTCTGCGAGTCATTGCTTCTCTAAGGATTTATGTTTCAAGGTATCGCAAGTTTCTGATTGCGTTATCATATCCGCAGAAGTTTCTGTGGCTGGATGCGTTAATCTGATTAGCCATTGTTGGAAAATCGTATTTAAGCTTTTGCAACGAGGTGTGATGTGTCGAGGCTATATTACGAAAGGAAAAATCTATCACTCCGATGAAAGATTCATTGGCTCGGGGTATCATACGGCATGTGGTAACGAAAGGGATGTTAGGGCGTTTAGCCGGGAAGCGGATGAGAAGGGAACTCCCTTTGTTGAACTAGATCCCAGTGTATGTGATTTTATAAAAGGCTGTGGTGATAAGTGCGCAAAGGAAATGTTTTCACGCTTTGTCAAATATGACGATCAGAGCGGTGTCATATTTCCATTTCAGAGTCTTTCTCATTCTTTTCTTATTTGTGACTGGAAGGGAACTTCTTTTGATCCTAAAAAGGAGTTGGATTCGAATAAAAATTTACGGCTATCGATTCAAAGAATGAAAGATGGCGTTATTAAGTTTGTTGATCGCTCGAATCTTGATGCGATACGAAAATCGGAGCATTATTTAAAAGCGCTGGATGATCAATTGGCAATGTGTGATAAGACGGATGAATTTATTCTTACATTTGGTGGGTTGAAAAGAAATTAATTTGTTGTGATGAAGAGGAGTCGCCATGTCTTTGATTCGCGTAGATAAATTTAATAAAGACTTTTTAGGTCAGTGGTACATCATCATTGATAATAATGGCGATAATATTCATGCTGTTTTTAATGCGGGTTGTTTTTCATCTAGCGAGTTAAGAGGTGCCGTAGTTTTTAATACATTAGAACACAAGGATTTCGAATCCTATTATTCAGATTTTCGGATAAAAATTATAGGAAGTCGATATCAATGTCAGCAAGCAGGTTTCTTTGTCTTTGAAAAATCTGAACAGATAAGTTGGAAGGCATCGGAGAAGGCCGACACGTTACCTTATTTTGATGTACAAGGGATTGGGAATAATAATGGTCATATGACATTTGAAGGTCTCGTTTCAATAAGTGGTATTAAGCGTAAAATTAAGGGAATGAAAGAAAAGGGTTA
>JBAYFW010000081.1:0-3897 GCA_041667005.1 Minisyncoccota bacterium
CCTCAACTTTGACCGGCTCTCCCCCTCCCGGCGCAAGCATACTAACTAGACGCTGGGCCACGGCTAGAATCAAGGTTGGAGCGATGAGGTAAGGATCAACGCCCATGTCAATGAGACGCGGAATAACGCCGGCAGCATTGTTGGTATGCAAGGTCGAGAAGACTAGGTGGCCGGTCAAAGCGGCTTGGACAGCCAACTGGGCCGTCTCTTTGTCGCGGATCTCACCGACCATGATAATATCCGGGTCCTGGCGCAAAGTTGTGCGCAGACCGGAGCTGAAGTCGTAACCAATCTCTGGCCGAACTTGAGACTGACTAACGCCTTCGATCTGGTATTCGACTGGGTCTTCTAGAGAGAGAACGTTATAACTTTCCCGATCCATTTCATTCAAAACCGAATAGAGCGTTGTGGATTTACCAGAACCGGTCGGACCGGTGATAAGGATCATGCCATAAGGTGCATCAATGGCTTTGCGGAAAAGCTCCAGATTACGCTTGGAAATACCAAGATCATCTAGACCGCGGACGCCTTTGGCTTGATCCAAGATACGCATTTCAACCTTCTCGCCGTAATAGGCCGGAAAGGTCGAGACACGAAAGTCGACGCGACGGCCGTCAATCCTGGCCGAAAAGCGTCCGTCTTGCGGCTTCCTCTTCTCATCCAAACGCATATTGGAAAGAACTTTGATACGCGAAACAACGGCCGAATGAACTTGCGGTGGTAAGACTAAGCTGGTATTCAAAATACCGTCGACACGGAAACGGACCCGAACTTTGTCGCGCATTGGCTCAATATGAACGTCGGAAGCTTCGCCTTCGACGGCGTAACGGACGATCGTAGCTACAATCTTGACGACCGGCGCGTCTTCAATAATGACCGTATCCTCCTTGCCGGCCGATTCGGGCGAGGGTTTTTCTTTCTTAACATTGGCCGTTTCGGTCGAAAGCTCGGTTTCCAGTTCCGAAAGAGCCTTGGTCACCTCACCAGTCAAGCCTTTGTACATTTCAATAACCTTGTCGAAGTCTTCAACCGTAATCAGATAAACCGTGTAAGGAATATTTTTCTTGGAAGCCAGGAAGTTCAAAGCGTCTCGGGCTTCCATATTGTCAGGGTCAACCAAACCAACCTCCAGAGTATCATCAACCATCCCGATGGGGGCGAAACGGTAATGTAGTGCGGATTCTTCCGGAATATATTCCAGGATTTCAAAAGGCACAGTCACACCGTTCAAGGAGCGGATAGGAACATTGAGAAATTCACCTCGCGCGGCTAGGATCTCATCAGGCTTAACCCCTTTGGCCACTAGCGCTTCTTCGAGGGTTGCGCCGGCCGTCATCTGTTTTCTAACTTCGCCAAGATCGTCTTTGGCAATTTGATTCTTTTGAAGAAGGATATCGAGAACTGACATATATCTATCAACGCTTTGTTTCCGAAGCATTCGGATTACTAACGCCCGGGATCGGCGCAAAAGGATTGGGACGACCAACTGGCTGCTTCACGACTTCGACAGTATTATCTTTCAAGGTCTTGTAAACTGGTCCGGCAAAGAAAGTGGTATCGATCCTTATGGCATTAATCTGCCCCAAAAGACTGAAAACTCTCGTTCCAACTTCCTGCTCATTGGTATCAACAGTATCGAGAGCTGTATCAGCCGGAGCTTTGCTTCCCACGAAATAGAAATAGGCCAAGGCGGCCACAATAACGACGCCTCCAATAATGAGGTACGTCTTCAATGGTGATTTGGCTTGGTTGGGATTCATTTTTTTACTGGCTCTTTAACCAATAAGTCTGAAATTCCAGACTCCAATCGTAGATTCCGTTATCATTAGACGTCACAGTCAAATGCTGGAGATCCATAATTCGAAGATTGGCCTCCATATCCTCTAGGAAAGTAATGAACTGATCATAAGTCGCACTCATGCCAAAGGTTACCTTAACTGTTTCCAGACTCGGTACCGGTATGGAAACATCCTGCATATTCATTGAGGTCATGGCTTGGTTAGACCCCGGCCCAACTACTGGTTCTGGCATTGTCACCGGTATCGCATTGGTTGCTTTGGTCGTTGGAGCAGCTGTTGTTGCTTTGATATTTTTCAAAGAAAGACCATGTCTTAGACCCATCGTGTTCAGATCAATGATCAATCTTATATTATCAACACTCTTGGGTACCATCTTGTCGAGCCTGTCACGATCTTCGGGCGAAAGATTGCTGTAATCGTTTAGAAGCTTATCCCTGGTACTGATCAGTTTTTTGGCACTTTCGATCGCTGAGAGATACTGGACATTAACCTCGCTGACCGCCTTGGCCTCATTGTAAAGACCATCGGTCACTGTGAAGTACATACCGATACCTAGAATGATTAGAATTGTCGCGACGATGTTGCGGTTCATAATATTTAAGGGGTTGTCGAAGAGTTAACCTCCGGAATAGCCGTATCGCCAATGATCGACTTTTCATAGGACAGACTGGCTGGATTAACCGTGGCCGAGAATCCGAAAGAAACAGCATTATTCGACTCCAAAGAAGGATCGGAAATCATCGGATTCTTAACAATATTGGAGAGACCGTAGTCAGCGAGCTGTGCAAGGACGTCAGACTGGAAAGCCACGGCTGCCAAATTACTGCCATATCCCTTCATGGTCAAATTGAGACTGTTCTTATCACCAGGAGAGATTGAGGGAGTCGAAGCGCTCGAACCCGAAGTTGAGGGTGTGAAAGTCGGAGTGCTGAAATCCAAGGAAACGAAACGAACATTAACGGCGGTCATACTGCCGACAATTCCGAATATCTTGGAAACGGCCAGGTGATTGTCAAGAAGCTTCTTGGCGGTATCGATCTGGGCGTTCCATTGTTTCAAAGTTGTAATAAGTTCAAGTTTGAACTGACTTTCTCTTTGGGCCAATTCTGATTTGTAGGCAACCTGAACCTGAGTTAAATATTGCTTCCAGAAATAAGCACCAGCAAGAGCACCCAGAGAAACAACAAAGACGACAATGCCGATCAACATGAAGACTCCGGCTCCGCGATGGTGAGGTCTCTGCGGGGCCATACCGGTCATTCCACCCACGACCGGGAATGCCTGCTTCTTCGGTATAAATGAGGTTTGAAATTTAGGGTCCATAATTCAAGTTAATTATAACAGAGTTAAAGTAAAGAGTCGTGTGTATAACAACTGTTACTCCTGCTCAGACAAACGCCGCAAGGCCGTCCCGATGGCTACGGAGAATTCAGGGCCGGCTCGGGAGAATTCGTCCGCCAAAATAGCCGGGGTTTCCAGCTTGGAAAAGGGATCAGCATAGACAACTTCGGTCTGGAAGCTGATTTTGGCCAAATCAGTAAAGCCTTTCAAAAGAACTCCCCCGCCAGTTAGGAAAATTTTGCCGACATTCTTATTATATTTCTTCTGGTAGCTCAAAAGAGCACTATTAGCTTCATAGAACATATAGTCGAGGTTGATAGTCACAATCTCGGTTAATTCTTTGAATTCTGGGCCACCCTTGAGACCATGAGTTCGCTTCAAACTTTCAGCTTCGGCCACCGAGACGGATAGGGCTTTGGAAAGAGCCAGAGTGATATCCTGGCTGCCTTTGTTAATAATATGGGAGGAGCGGAGAACGCCACGTTCGACAATATAGAGTTTGGTCGAGCGGGCTCCCATATCTATAATCATCGAGGTGGTAATACCTTGGTCAACCACGGCTCTGATCGAACTGAAGATTTCAATCTCATAGAACGAAGGCTGAAGACCGCTCGCGGTCATAATGGTTTGGTACTCATTGATGAAATCGTTGTGAATAGCGACAACCAAGACGTCATAACCGCCGGGCTGGCTCTCACCCTTCTTAGTCGACTGATTTTCGGCCGGGGGAAAAGATTCTTCTTTAGGGATAACCGAA
>JBAYFW010000082.1:0-3824 GCA_041667005.1 Minisyncoccota bacterium
CGGCTGACGGCAGCAATATCAGGGCTAATGAAACTTTCACTCGGGCCGAACTTCTGTATCCGCTTCTTCTCAATTCCTCCAATGTTGCCGCCGAAGCCCTGGCTTCTTCTTCGGATCGAGTTAAGTATATTGAAGCCATGGCCCGCTATGCCTGGGAGATTGGTATGTCGTCGACTTACTTTGCCGATCCGACCGGTTTAAGTTCGAGGAATATTTCTACTGCCCGCGATTTCTTCTCCTTGGCTAAGTATTTGTACAAAAATCGTTCAGATGTTTTGTCTATCACCAAAACTCCGAGATATCTTCTATCCACGACAACGGAGCACGGGTCGCATGTTTTTACCAGCATTCATCCATTCGTGAATTACCCGGGTTTTCTAGGTGGCAAAACCGGTCATACGGTTGAAGCAAGAGACACGATGCTTACAATCCTAAAGATCGATAGCCGCCCTATCGCTATAATTGTCTTGGGCTCGGATGATCGAGAGAAAGATACTCAAATGCTTATTGAGAAAGTGGGGAAGATGGTCAAATAAGGAGAATTTTCTTTATAAACTCCTTCGTTTCTTCCGGCCCCTTGACCGGCACGCAATCAACCCCCGTGGCTCTAGCCGGGTAATCGTTGCCTCCGTAGAAGAGCGTATCTCCGACGAAGGTTATTTCATCGGCGGCAATATTCAGGAATTTTTCCAGTTTGCGGATACCATAACCCTTGTTAACACCGCGCTTGGTTATATCAACTGACGTCGCACCGCCGATCCGGACATCAAATCCCTGGATTTTCTTCTGAAGGGCTGAGGCGATCCGCTCACGTTTCTCTCGAGTCGGATCCCAGGCGTATTTGGCTTCGACCGGGGCCTTCTGGCCCAGAGCCGAGAAGGTGATTTGTGAACCGCGATCCTCGATAATATCGCCGTAAGTTACGGCTGGCCTCACGTACTCTGAATGAAGGACGGCTTCTAGGGCGGCCATAATTTTCTCTCGCTCGATTTTGCTCAGATTTTCGGCATATTCCTCTTTCCACTGGCCTTTCCAGGAGAAAAGCCGCGTTCCGGAAGTTGGCAAGAGAAGAAGGTTCGAGTAATTTTGGCTAGCGACGGGCAACATCTTGATGAATTGAGTCTCAAACTGCGGATAGCCGCCGCCGGAAATGACCGCCACTTTTATTTTGGCCAAAAGTTTGGTTACCAGTTCAGCCATTTCCGAATCGATCGGCGATTTGCTCTTGGTCAACGTTCCGTCCAAGTCGAAAATTATCAGTTTTTTATTCTTATGTTCCGGCATACTGGATATTAGACCTCGAGCATTCGAAGGAGCGAGGCAATTTTCATAGTGGCTACGCCAATAACGCTGTCGGCTGCGCCGTAATACATATAAGCCGTTGTGCCCCGGATTGCCAATCCGCAAGGGAAGACGACGTTAGCAACCGCTCCCTTGTGTTCGTATTCGGCTTCAGGCTCAAAAAGCGGCACGGCCGTTCGGGCTTTGACGATCGTTGGATCAACGAGATCAAGGAGAACCGCCCCTACTCGGTAAGTCGTACTCCAAGAGACGCCGTGGTACAAAAGAAGCCAACCCTCCTTGGTCTTAACAGGTGGAGTGGAAATTCCGACTTTGCCGCCATCCCACATACCTCGACGAGGCGAGATCATCTCTATGCATTGAGTAATCTTTTCCTTGGTGAAATCCAAGGATGAGACGAAGTCGGCACAGACACTTTCGTTGACTCGATGAAAAACCATGTAGCCGCCTTTAGCCTTTTCCGGCAGGATCGTGGCGTCTTTGTTGACGACCGAAGGCGGAGTGATGGCTTCGGGATTGGACCAATTGCCCCAGCGTCGGTTGAGAAAGTCGGCCGTCGAGATTGAACTTACCGCCACTCTCGGGGTAACGCCATCATAGCCCGTGTAAGTCATATAGAGGCGGCTGCCGATCTCAACAATCCTCGGGTCCTCGCAGCCGCAGTTGAAATTAGGTGTGGCATTATTCATCTCGAAAGTGCCTCGCGGGAAGTAAACGGGTTTGTCTAATCTCTCGTCAATGGAAAAGCCGTCAGTCGAGGTGGCATAGCCGATCGTAGAGACGTTATTGACTGAGACGGCTCGATAAAGGATATGGAACTTACCGTTAAGTTCAATAGCGGCCGGGTTCAAAGTTCCTCGGGCTTCCCAAAGAACGCCCGGTCGGGGAGTGATGATGGGATTGCCGGCGAAGCGGGAGACGACCGTGCGATGCTCTTCCGTAATGCTTTTCAACAAATTTTCAAGCGGGATGGAGGCTTTGGCGCAATGAGTATCAGCCGCGCCGTAATAGATCTCCAGGTGATTTTTATTGATAAGAGCGCCGGAAGGGAAAATAACATGGGCGACTTGTCCGACATTTTCATAGTAGGCTTCCGGAGCCATGAAAGGTCCCTTTGTCCGGCCGATAATATGGCGCGGATTCTCAAGATCGAGAAGTAAAACTTCGATGCCGAAGACTTGGTCGCCTCGACCGTAGCGCTGGATGTGGGAGTAAACGACCAGCCAGCCTTTGTTCGTTTTGAGAGGTGGAGCTCCAAGTTCAATATGATCGTCCGGTAGACGGCGAATGTGAATCTTGTGGGACTCTAAGTTCTCCCACCAGTTATGCCAGAAATCCATTGACCAAAGATCTTCAGGTTGATCAAACTCGACATAGCAGATGTCGGAAGGTTTGCGGTCGGTATTGACCGTGACCATTCCGGCTAATTTGCCGTTGATCTTATTTGGAAACAAGGCCATGGCTTTGGCGTTGAATGGCGTTACCAAGTGTTTCTCGGTAATAGTCTCCAAATCTTTGGAAAGGGCCACTGCTACCTTGATGTTCTCGGCCGAGAAAGGGTAGCCGCCGAGAGCGGTATAAAAAATATAGTAGGTATCGCCGATTTTGGTGACCCGCGGATCTTCGCAGCCGTAATAGTCAAACTCCCGGTCCGGACTGACAAGAACTTTCCGTTCGTCGAAGTGAAAGCCGTCTTTGGAGGCGGCTCGGGCGATCACCGATGTTCCGATATGGGGCTCGCGGAGAATGTCTGGCTCGGACATGGCCCGATAGACGATAACCGTTTTTTTACCTTGAATGATCGGACAACCGTTGAAAGCGGCCGCCGCTTCCCAGGGATGTTCTTTGATCGGCGAGAGGATAGGGTTGTGTTCAGAACGGGTTAAGGTAAACATGGGTTATTGTTATTTTCAGTAATGTTTTTTATCCAGATAATTCCCGCTAGTAGGCGGGAACTAAACTTCTCTCTAAACTTTTCCGTACGTCACTAGCCAATCAAGCAGCTGTTTCAAAGGCGTCTCGGCGATGCAGACGTGCTTGTCCCCGCCGCCGTAATAAACCATCAAGTTCTGGCCGATAATAACTGCTCCGGAGGCGTAGATTATTCCCGGTTTGCCGTCATTCTCGTAATGAGCGTCGGGTTCGAGAATCGGCTGCGGAGAGCGGTAGAGAATCTTGGTCGGGTTATTGATATCCAAGATCATCGCTCCCAATTTGTATTTATGAGGCTCCTTCATGTCGACGGCATGGTAAAGAAGAAGCCATCCTAGATCGGTCTTGATCGGTGGAGGTCCGGCCCCGCGCAAACGGTTGTCCCAAAAATCCTTGCGGCTCGGCTGGGGTCCGTTCATGGGGGGACTGACAATATACGAACTAATGCCGTCGAGGCTATCGACGTATTCGATCAAAATCTTGGGGACAATGCTGTGAATGATGGCGAACTTGCCGTTAATCTTTTCCGGGAAGATGACCCAGTTTTTGCAGACGTGACCAGGTGGCGAAATCATCTTCGGCCTTTTCCA
>JBAYFW010000083.1:0-3783 GCA_041667005.1 Minisyncoccota bacterium
CGGGACAATCTTGGGCAAGAAACTGACCTCCTCCGGCTTTGACCTTTTCCATGCTTTGAATGGTGAACAAGCTATTAATTATCTTAAGAACAACAAACCGGACTTGGTGGCTGTCGACCTTCTTCTGCCGGGAATGAGTGGTTTTGATATTCTGGCTGCTATCAAAGCTGATTCGACTCTTGAAAAAGTCCCCAAAATGGTCCTTTCAAATTTGAGCAAAACTGCCGATATCGACAAAGCTAAGTCTCTCGGTGCCAATAAATTCCTAGTCAAAGCCTCAACTTCGCTCGATCAGATCGTGGCGGAAATCAGGGATATGGCGAGATAAATTCTGTGCGCAGGGAGGGATTTGAACCCCCGTAGCCCATAGGGCGATGGATTTACAGTCCATTGCAATTGACCGCTCTGCCACCTGCGCATTCTTGCTAACTCACCCAGTCTAATATGTTTTTCAAGTTATCGCAAACAGCCCTTCCTTGAGTTCGACCTACTCAACCACCACCCTCTTCAAATGTCCCGCCACATGAACAACTATTTCATATGCAGCAGTTTTGCAAAGCTTGGCAATGTTGGCAACAGAATTGACTAAGCTCGTCTTACTGGAAATTACCGTTACTTCTTGGCCGATCCTTGGATTGGAAACGGCGCTAATATCTATGCAAGCAATATTCATGCTAATTAAGCCGACAATAGGACAGATTTCATCATTGACTATGACTGATCCGATATTTGAAAGTCGCCTATCAAGTCCCTCATAGTAGCCTACCGGGATCGTGGCGATAGTCATTTCTTTTGATGCTTTGAAGGTCTTGTCGTAGCCAATCACCTGACCGGTCTTTAATTTACGAATGCTGGTGAGGGAGGTTTTAAGTTCCAGAGCGGGTTGAAGATCTAAGTTCTTGATAAAAGCTTTGCGGTCCAGTGAAAGAGTTGATGTCTCTTCGGTTTCGAAATCGGCCAGACCATAAAGGCCTAAACCTAGCCGAGTTACATTGTGAAAAATTGAGGGGTCGCCTTCATCCGACGGACGTCGGATTCCGGCGTACCAATGCCCATCGGTGGCGCTTAAATGGAAATACTTAATGGTCGGCATTTCTTTTTTGGCCAAAGCCACTAACTTGCTCCAAGTCGTTATTTGTTTGTGAGTGTATTCAGGATCAAGATTGGCCGCGTCGCACAGATGGGAGCAGATTCCTATAAGTTTAATTTTAGAATTGCTTTGAATAATAGTCAGGGCCTCTTGAAACTCTTCCGGTTCCAAACCTTGGCGATTCATGCCGGTATTGAATTTGAGATGAATACGAACCAGTCGAGTAGTCTCGGCAATGGCTTTCAAGGTCTGGAGATTGGCAATAGTGTAACTAATATTGGTGGTCTTGGAAGCCTTGATAATTTCCGGGCTGGTATAACCAATAATAAGAAGCGGCAAGCGAATTTTCTTGGCCGTGAGAGCGATAGCTTCGAAGTAAGAGTCGATAACCAAGAAGGGAAGCCGACCCTTAATTTCCGGATCAAGGCGGTTGGCAGTATCCAAAATTTTTGCCACCTCAAGAAGACCGTGACCGTAAGCGTTACTTTTCACGACGGGGGCGATTTTGTTCTCCGGATCAAGCGCCAGATAAGCTTCGAGGTTATGTAAGAGCCGGCTTCTCGAAATCTCCACCCGAACCAGCGGTTCGTAGGGGAATCGCTGCCGAGAAAGCCAAGTTAAGGGGTTGAGCATCGGTATATTTTACGCTCTCTGACTTCGCTATGCTACTTGCGGGGTTTTCATTTATGCGATATAGTGGCTCAATCAATATCGATGTGCCAGATTGATTAAAATACCACCATGTCCCAAGACAAACTCATTCAACTCAAAAATAAGTCCACCGGCGAGGTTTATTGGTCGCGCAAGAACAAAAAGACCGTCGAAAAGAAGATTGAACTCAAGAAGTACAGCGCCAAATTGAGAAAACACGTTGTTTTCAAGGAGGCGAAGAAATAGAGTATCTATTTTGCGAAAGGATCAAAAAGAGGGTAGTATATGCTGGTACTATCCTTTTTTGATGGTCCAGACCTACTACGCCCCTCAGGGGGTTCATAGAAATTAAATCTAGTAGGTGTCGGGCTTCGAAGGCCAGGCGAGATTAGTTAAGTGGTATAACAGACGTCTCCAAAACGTCGGTCGGGGGTTCGATTCCCTCATCTCGCGCACTACTTCGCTCCTCGACAAGCTCGGAGCTACGAAGTGCGAGCAAGGAACGAACGATGGCCAACTATTGACAATACAACCCAAAAATGTTAAGATACAGCCACTATCAGTAATGATAAAAACATGGCCAAAAACAATATAAATCGGACCCATAATCTTTCGATGCTTGTCGGCTTGACTTCCTTCACGCTTATCGCTCTTATGGCCCTTATTATCGGGACGGATAACAAACCGCTTGCCACAAAAAACTTTCAAAATACCCAACCGGCTATTTTGAGCTTGGTAAATCCTATTGGAGGCCAGACGGCGGCCGTCGGCCAGATCCAAAACGTTTCTTGGACATCGACAGATTATTCTTCTGACAAAGTCAACGTCAATCTTATCCGCAAGGTTTCGGACAATCCGGCCAGTTATGCGCTGGTGAGGACGATCGTCTCTAACAAGAAAAATACCGGTCAGGCTACTTGGATTCCCAATATCAAGGATACGGGTGATCTCTTTATCGAGGTTGGTTGCGTAACAAGCGACCAGGCTTGTCGGACAGTCACCGATACTTCGAGACCGCTAGCTGTTATTCAAAACAAAAGCTTTATCAATACCGCTTCGGCCTATGAAGCCTTGGAAGGATTGTTCAATCGGTAATGCATCTGAATAAATTTGTTAAAAAAACGGCCCCCGAAAGGGTGGCTGTTTTTGTATACACCGGGTTTTTTACCGGTGCATCGCTTTTTCACGAGATTCCAGTCGTTGCTCGAGGAGTGTTCGGAACATAAAAATAAACTCGGTCTTGTCTTCGGTACCTGCGATCGGCATCCAAACGGGGAGGCATGTCGGCGCTGACCGCGTCCAGCAGTCCAATGGGTCATAATCGATTGGATGTATCTGACGGTCATTTGGATCGGCAAGGAAAATATAGCCGATTCCTCGCATGCGAGCGCTGTCGCACAAATGTGCCCCTTTCGTTGGTTGGATTATGGCGATATCAATTTCGCCGGGACAGCATTCAGTTTCAATCGGATTCTGCCATTGAATCATGATCTCTTCCGGCTTATACCCACAAGCTTCGACGGCACAGCCCACCAAAGCTTCGATCTGGGCGAGTTGCTCGTTGGCAACCGCGATTAGAATATTTATTTGCATCAACCTCTCCTTTCTCTAAATATCACACTACCACTTTATTACCACGCATGTCAATTTTATGGTTCGCTAAGAAGTTCTCAACTATTTGTCGCTGGTCAACTTCTCCAACCTCCACCCACCTTATCCTCTTATCTCTCTTAAACCAAGTCATCTGCCTCTTGGCATAATGCCAAATAGCTGTCTCCAGTTGGGTTACCATTTCTTCTTTACATATTTTCTTTTGAAGGTAAAGCGCTTGATACCGGTATTCCAAACCCAACTCTTCCATTCTTTTCCAGCTCAATCCGTCCCTGTGCAATTTCCGTGCTTCCTCAAGCATTCCACTTTTCAATCTTTTCAGCAGTCGGTCATGAATACGTTTGCGCAACACTGCGAGTTGGGCCTTGAGACCAATAAAGACGGTATTGTACTTATTTGAATTAACATTAAGCGAAGGTACTTTGCCCAAG
>JBAYFW010000084.1:0-3781 GCA_041667005.1 Minisyncoccota bacterium
CAATATTCTCATATATGGTTTTGTTGGGAATAAGTCGGTAATCCTGGAAAACCGTGCCAATCCGCCGACGGAGTTTGGTCATATCGCGCTTGCCCAGGCGGTGAATATTGGTCGACTCCAGAAACACCGCTCCCTCGCTCGGCCATTCCTCGCCTGTCAGCATCTTCATAAGGGTCGTCTTGCCGGCCCCCGAAGGTCCGACTATAGTTACGAATTCCTTGGGTTCAATGCCGAAACTGACACCATCTAAGGCAACAGTCTTATCAGGATAGATTTTGGAGACTTTGTCGTAGTAAATCATTGTTTGAGTATAGCAAAATTGACCTGATTATTCTAATTTAATAGCTATTAAGAGGTTCCGGCAAACATTAGGTTTGGAGGACATTTTGAGCCGCCATCAACTACAACGCCCGTTTAACCACCTTCGACATGGCGGCGAAAACTAGCGGCATCCTCGCCGCTGGTTTAGCTATTGCGGCGAGGATGAACGCGTGTCCGGAAAACCTAATGTTTGCCGGAACCTCAAATCATACTAATTATGAAAATAGCAAATGAAGATTAACTTAACTCCTTCTCCGCTTCTATGAATTCTCCAATCTCTCCCTCCAAAACCTTATCAATTGAGCTCGTCTCATAGCCCGTCCGATGATCCTTAACCAGCTTGTAAGGATGCATAACGTAAGAACGAATCTGATTGCCCCATTCAATAGAGGTTGTCGAGGAGATCTGCATGCCTCTTTCTTTGGCAATCCGTGCATCTTCCATATTTTTCCAGAGCTTGCCACGGAGGATTTCCAGGGCTTTCTCGCGATTCTGGGCTTGAGAGCGCTCGGATGTGACATGGATGGAAATGCCGGTCGGCTTATGAACGAGACGAACAGCCGTCTCCCTTTTGTTTACATTCTGTCCACCCGGACCGCCGGACTTGGCAATGCTTATTTCAAGATCACTCTCGACAATCGTGATATCGTTTTCAGAGGACTTTTCCAATTTGGGAACAACTTCAACCAAGGAGAAGGAGGTATGCCTTTTCTCATTGGCGTTAAATGGAGAAATTCGAACTAGGCGATGAACACCCGACTCGTGCTTCAATGTACCGAAAACTCCGCCAGCTGGCGGATTACCCGAAATCTCAATCGTTATGTTCCGGTAGCCACCATGATCGTTTTCATTGCTATGGATAACACTCCAGCCCCAACCCTGGCTCTCGCAATACTTGCGATACATTCGGACTAAAATAGCCGAAAAATCTTCGGCATCGTCTCCACCGGCGCCGGAAAGTATGCTTAGAATGGCGTCGCCACGGTCATATTTACCCAAACCGGCTAAACTATTTTTGAGATTACCCAATTCTTTGATCGTGGCTTGAGCCTTTTCTTTGTCCGCCCAAAAATTGCCGGAAGCCATTAAGGCCTCAAGTTCGGTGATTTTCTTTTGGATTGATTCTTTGTCCGTGGTCATTTTGGCCTACCCTTCGAAGCCCAACACAAACTACCTTAAATAGCACTAATCTAAATCCAGTCAACATTGTAATAAGACTCCCTGGCCCAGGGGGCGAAGAAGGGAGCCATCTCCCGGGATCGAACCGGGGACCCCTACTTTACGAAAGTAGTGCTCTACCAACTGAGCTAAGATGGCAACAAAATTTAACTTTTAAAATACTTTTTTATACTATCATATTTTTCAATAAATACGACCTAAAAGCTCTCTTGGCAGCGGCATTGATCTTATACTTGGAATATTCTCGCGGATTGATCCACAAGAATCTTTGAAATTCCCCGTTAAGTTTAACTTCCCCGCTCAACCAAGAACACTCGCAATACGTAGCCACGGTATGCTTAGGTTTGCCGGGAATATTGATCATCCACTCATCAAGATGAAAAGGTTGGCCGATCTTAACTTTCAAGGACTTGCCACACTCCTCCCTTATTTCCCTTTTGAGACCTTTGGCAAAATTCTCCCCTTCATTGACCTTACCGCCCGGCATGACGAAGTTACCGTGCTCCGATCCGCCTTTGTAATTCTTGGATTCTTCCAGAATCAAAATCTTTCCGTCTCTCACAACAAAAGCCTTCATCGAGGCCACGGCGTATGATTCTTTTTTCATTTTTCTTAACATAAACTATTTCACGCCTTACACGGCCTGCCCTACGAAGCCCACACCCAACACATTAAATCTCCTTAACTCAACCAAACTACACTTGCAATAAAGATCCCCAACCCCCTAAGGGGCGAAGTAGGGAGCCGACGTCCGGGATTGAACCGGAGACCTCGCCATTACCAATGGCGTGCTCTACCAACTGAGCTACATCGGCGTACAATTCATTTTCAAGTTCCACTTTACATTACAAATACCACAATGTCTAACCTACCAATCCGCCAGCTGGCGGAAGCTACATCGACACTTCTACGCTCCCCACTCCGTTCGGAGCTTCGAAGTACAGACACCTCATTCCTAAGAAAATAGGGGCCTGCCCTTCGAAGCTTTGCGGAGCAAAGCGTAGTAGGGCGCGCCCGATGGGGCTCGAACCCACGACCTCTCCCGTGACAGGGGAGCGTTCTAGCCAACTGAACTACGGGCGCTTGTCAAAATACAGCCAAACTAGGAACCAAAAAGGCTCTAAAATGGCTCTGGCTTATTATACACGGAAATATTGTTTACTCAACAGCAACGCACTATTTGCATCTTGTAACATTCTCCTCAATCATCTCCGCCAACTTCTTCAAACTATGTTTCTCCTCAACAATGCTTCGCAAGACTTGACCTTGCCTAATTCTTTCCGCCTCACTCATAGCCAGTAAACTTTTCAGCTTGGATTCCAGATCAAGCCTGTCCCCTTCCCGGAAAATATAAGCCTCGCTAACCAACTCAGCCAAATCTTTGTTGGAAGCCAGGACCAAGGTCTGACAAGCCATGGCTTCGAAAATCGTTTTGTCATAAGAACCGCTAGGCGTCAGATTTACAAAAATTTCGTGCGAATTATAAACGGCGATCGTCGCTTCATTGGGCAGACCGGGATAAAACTTGATTTTCTGGCCCAGGCCGCTTTTTCTAACCAGTTCTTGAAGAGAATGGTAATAGGCTTGATCTTTAGGCAAAGGCTGGCCGTAGATGGAAGCACTGAAATCTACTTTCGAATTGTTAAGTTCGACTAAGGCTTCAATCAGAAGATCAGGCTTCTTGATCGGGGCTATTCGACCAAGAAAGAGGATCGAGCGGGCAGCCTTGATCATCCCCGCTTCTCTCCGGAAAATATCTGTATTAACACCAACTGGCATGATCACTTTCTTGGGTGACATAGCCGTAAAAGATTTCTCCGAAGTGCAAAAAACTTTAGTCGAGAAAGCCATAGCTATCCTGGTTAGATAATTACCGATCGGATGATTACGCCAGAGGTACATTCTTTTGCCTAGAAGTTTCCAAATCAACCCGCCAAGCACAATGTATTCTTGATTCATGTGGACGAAAACGGCTTCATAATTGGAGCGTTCCCGCCAAATAGCTTTGTAGAAATTCAAGATGTAGCGGCCTCGCGACAAAGATTTTTCCTTACCCAGGGAAACAACTTTGACATTGGAAGGTAATTCCGTCCGTCCCTGGCCTAGGCAAATAACGGTTATTGACTGGAAGTGGATCGCAAATTCTTTGACCCAATTGTGGAAAAAGCCCAAAACAGGGTCGTCCTTATCGATCGTCTGAGTGATGATTAGAAGCTTCATTTTTGATTCTTGAAAACGAAAATCTGATAAACGAAGTAGCTTTCGATAGCGATAAGAAGAC
>JBAYFW010000085.1:0-3755 GCA_041667005.1 Minisyncoccota bacterium
GCTTGCTCTCATCTCGATCACGATTGGAGAAAGTGGTTTTTGATATCTTGGACGACTTCTATAAGAAGGATCGCTTAGCCAGTGGTCGTGGCAATGCCATGCTGGTGGCCAGCAGTATCTATGAGGCTTGTCAGTATTACGAGATTTTCCAGACGATGGGCTTTACCAAGTGTGCCGTAGTCACTTCTTATGAACCGGGTGCTTTATCTACTGATACTCGTGAATATGCCGTCTATCAGAAAATGTTAAACGGCAAAAGCACGGAAGACTTTGAGAAAGAAATCAAAAAGAAATTTATTGAAACTCCCGGCCAGATGCAGTTGTTGATCGTGGTAGATAAACTTTTGACCGGTTTTGATGCACCGCCAGCGACTTATCTTTACATTGATAAAAATATGCAGGATCACGGTCTGTTCCAAGCTATTTGCCGTGTGAACCGATTAGATGGCGAAGATAAGGAGTACGGCTACATTGTGGACTATCGGGACCTGTTCAAAAAATTGGAGAAAGCGGTCGGCGATTATACCGCCGGTGCTCTTGAGGGTTTTGATAAAGAAGATGTGCTTGGACTTTTGAAGGATCGCATGGACGAAGGCAAAAAGGATTTGGATGAGGCGATGGAAATCGTGAAGGCACTTTGCGAACCAGTGTCTCCGCCAAAAGATTCAGCGATGTATATCCGTTATTTCTGCGGTGATGTTGAAAATCCTTACTCCCTCAAAGAAAACGAAATCAAACGAGTAAAACTTTATAAATCCGTCAGTCATTTGCTTCGGGCTTATGCCGACTTGGCCAACGATATGGCTGATGCCGGTTATACCAAAGATCAGGCTCAAGCGATTGAACGAGAGGTCAAACATTACGAACAGGTGCGAATGGAAGTTAAACTTGCCAGCGGTGACTATATCGATCTAAAGAAATACGAGCCGGCAATGCGAGTTTTGATTGACCGTTATATCTCGGCCACCGAGAGCGAGAAGCTGTCGGCATTTGATGATATGACCTTGGTTGACTTGATTGTGAAAAAAGGCGAAGACGCTTTGAATGATTTGCCGGATGCGATTAAACAAAGTCAGGAGGCTGTGGCTGAAACGATTGAGAACAACGTTCGCAAGCTGATTATTGATGAGATGCCGACTAACCCGAAGTATTATTTGCGAATGTCTGAACTTTTGGATGAGTTGGTCAAAAAACGCAAACAGGCCGATGTTGAGTATAAAGAATATTTGAAGCAGATCGTGGCTTTATCCAAGAAGGTTAAAAACCCAATGGACGAGTCGGTTGGTGCGGAAATTAACACTTCGGCCAAGCGAGCCATCTATGACAACCTCGGTCAGGATGTAAATAAGGCGGTAGCGGTGCATGAAGCCGTGATCGCTTCAAGGCAAGCCGATTGGCGTGGCAATCGCTTGAAAGAACGAGCAATCAAGATTGAAATTAAAAACGCTTTGCCCGAAATCACGGACGAGGAATTGAAAAACCTCTTTGAGATTATCAAGAATCAAAATGAGTATTAGTTCTCACCTACAACTTGGTAGTGTTGAAGCTTTAGTTGTTCGTAAACCGATCAAAAATTTACATCTTTCAGTCTTGCCTCCCAACGGCCGAGTTCGTGTAACTGCGCCGGCAAATATGAAAGACGATGCTATTCGCACGCTCTTAGCTTTAAGACTGCCATGGATTAAGAAGCAGCAAGCTAAATTTACCAATCAAGAAAGACAGGCTAAGCGTGATTATTCTTCCGGTGAAAGTCATTACTTTCTAGGTAAGCGCTATCGCCTAGAAGTGGTTTATAAAGATGAGGTGCCAGTCGTATTTCTAAAAGGTAGAACCAAAATTATTTTACAGGTTCGACCTAATAGTTCAGTAATCAAGCGTCGGGAGGTGGTAATGGATTGGTATCGGAAGGAGCTATATATAATTCTCGATAGTTTGGTTACTAAGTGGCAAAAAAAGATTGGGGTAAAAGCTAAGTCTTGGGGTATTAAACAAATGAAGACCCGTTGGGGAACATGCAATCACAACAACAAGAGAATCTTATTAAACTTAGAGTTGGTAAAAAAACCGATCGTCTGCATAGAATATGTCGTAGTTCATGAGCTCATACACTTAATAGAAAAAAAACATAACGAAAAGTTCACGGGATTACTAGCAAAAAATTTTCCGAAATGGAGGAGTGTTAAAGAAGAGCTTAATAGCCTAATACTTTCGTATGAAGAATGGGGATAGATAGCGAAAAAGCCAATAAATAGAGAAACTATTTACCTTAAGTGTATTTTGGCGGAGAGGGAGGGAATCTCGCGTCGTCGCTCCGTCTCCGCTCCGTCTTTCCGCCTGCTAGCGAAGACGAGCTCCGCATCGCTCCTCCACAAAACCCCTCGGTTTTGTTATTTCCGCCACGGGGAGCTCCCGTCGCTCCCCGGCCCCCCTTTACTGGTTCGACTCCCTCCCGCAAAATAAAAACAGCCCAATGGGCTGATTTTATTTTGGCGGAGAGGGAGGGAGTCGAACCCTCGATGCCTTTCGGCATACCCGCTTTCCAAGCGAGCGCAATAGGCCACTATGCGACCTCTCCAGAGACTCGTAATTTATAGCAGAAAAGTCATAAATTCTGCAATCTCCATATAGCTTAATAATCTGTTATTCTTAAATCTAACTTAAATGATTGCTCTACCTGATGGATTCGCCTGGGACCTCATAAAATCCACTCTCTCGTTTCTGGCAATATTCTGGCCTTTTTGGCTCGCCCTTGGAGGTATTTTGTTTCTGAAAATATTCTTCACTCGCATTCTCCCTCGCCTCATCAGGCACCATAAAACCCGTCGCAGTTTCGAGAAGGGTAAACTATGGCGTTCCGACCAGGATCTCCTCAGGTACCTTAAGGCGCTCACTCCTCGGGAATTCGAGGAATATGTCGCGGAACTCTTCTCGCGTCTCGGATATAAGGCGAAGGCCGTCGGCGGATCGGATGACGGCGGAATAGATGTCATCGCGGAGAAGGACGGCGTGAAGCACTATACCCAGTGCAAGAAGTTTAATAACTGGGAGGTTCGTGTGGGAGATGTCCGTGCCTTCTACGGCGTGATCGCGGGAAAACTTTCGGAAGGCAAGGCATATTTTGTGACGACCAATAAATTCACTCTCGATTCGGAGAAGTTCGCGGAGGATAAGCCGATGGAGCTGGTGGACGGATTCAGGTTGGTTAAATATATCCGCATGGCGGAAAAGGAAGATGCCAAAAGAAAAAAGTCTGCCCGATAATATCAGGGTCACTTTCAGGCGAACTCGCAATCTCCGTCTCTCCATCCGTTCCGACGGTCGGGTGAGCGTTTCGGCTCCCAGGGGATTAAGCAGAAGGCTTGTCGATAAATTTATCGCCGAACGCTCTGATTGGATCTCTGAAAAGCTGGATCATTTCAGGAAGATATATGGGGAGCGTCCGAGCGCTTCGGAAACGCGTAAGGATTATCTCTCGAAAAAAGAAAAAGCCAGGAAGCTCATCGAAAGCAGGCTTGAATACTTCAATCGTTTCTATGGCTTCAAATATAAGAGCATAAGCGTCCGAAATCAGCGGACCCGTTGGGGAAGCTGTTCGCGCAAGGGGAGTCTCAACTTCAATTATCGGCTTATCGATCTCGCTCCCGAGCTTTCCGACTACATCGTCGTTCATGAGTTATGTCACTTGGGCGCGTTCGATCACTCGCGAAAATTTTGGGGACTGGTCGGAAAGACCGTTCCGAATCACATGGAGCTGA
>JBAYFW010000086.1:0-3731 GCA_041667005.1 Minisyncoccota bacterium
AGGTTGCAAAATGGTTCTTTAGAAGAAGACAGAAATGATCACGAAAACTGTAAAATGCTTATGGAAATCGTCTTTATACACAATGAGAAAAAACTGGGTTACAGCCAATCAAAAAGGTATACCCTGAATTCAAGGCTGAATTTGAGAGGTTAGGACTGAGAGAATACAGCTCTGTTGACCGCGAAACCTCGCTTTTCAACACCTAATTCTAGAATGGGGTGCCTAACGGGATTCGAACCCGTGCTGGAGGTTCCACAAACCTCAGTGCTAACCATTACACCATAGGCACCATGTAAGCGAACTAATACTCCGGCGGTACCTCCTTTATACCAGATTTGTGGTTAGTAAGTCGAGCCAGAGCATAAAAGAGAGAAGAGAGACGATTGAGGAAAGCCAAGGTGCTAGGACCAACCTTAATGCTATCTTCTTCGAAAGCTTTGATCACCCGACGCTCGGCTTTCCTGGCCATAGTTCGGCAAACATCGAAAATGGCCGCCAATTCGGTGCCGCCGGAGATGAAGAAAGTTTTGATGGGCGGCAACTCAGCTTCGATGGCATCAACCCAGGCTTCCATCTCCGTCACCTTGTCTTCTGTCACCCTCTTATCCGCCCCCGCCACTTCGGCTTGGACAATGAAGAGACCGTTCTGCGACCAAGCTACGATATCAGAAAGTTTGCGGCCTTTGACTGTCCAATCGAGCGGAGTAGATTTGACCTTAGCGATACCAAGGAACGAATTAAGCTCGTCAAGCGCCCCCAAAGACTCAGTCCGGCAGGAACTTTTGGAAATCCTTTCGCCGGCTTTGGTATCGAAAGCTTTGGTTGTGCCACTATCGCCTTTGCGAGTGTAAAGCATGACTTATTTATACAATAAATCAAGGTTAATTACAAACGAACAAAAAGGTCTCTGAAAGACCTCTTTTGAACACCAAGTTTTCTGGAAGATACTAGAAATCAATAATATCCCTGAGAGTCAAACCCAGAGCTTCGGCAAACCGCCGCAAGCTGACAACCGAGATATTCTTCTCCCCTCTTTCAACCATCCCGACGTAAGTCCGGTGCATCTTGAGTTTTTTCCCCAATCCCTCCTGGGTTAAGCCAAGCTTTTCGCGTTCGGCCTTGATCTTCTTCCCCAGAAAAGAAATAAACTGTTGATTGGCGTTGCTCATTTGAATAACTCGAGTATACAACGACTTGGGAAAAAAGTCATCACGGAAGGCACTTTTTTATATTTTTCGCATCCAAGCTATAGGCTCTCACGAACGAATCATCGACGTGGGCATACAAGATACCTTGACCATTAGCGGTCTCCACAAACTGGCTGGCGAAAGTAATCGTCTTAGCTTCAGTATCGCGGATAAATGGTTCCGGCGAAACCCAGTCGATCTTTCCTTTCTCGTAGTCATAGATAAATAAACCAACGGAGAAAATTCCGTATTTGATCTCTTTTCCCACTCTCTTGTTAGCTTCTCGGCCATTCATAATGCCAAGCAGCTTGCCTTCGCCTACATTCATGAAATTCTTAGAGAAAAGAGGGCCAGGCGAAGCGTGACCACCGATCCAGGGAATGCCTTGCTCTTTGGGATGAAAGACAATATCTCCAAACTTCCAAGGTTTGCCCATTTCTTTCGCAATAGCGATTCTAACAACTGAATAAGTAAAATCACTCTCCTTCTTGCTCGATTCAACTAGGTTGAGGCGAATGCCAGCCTTGTTGATCGGGACAATAGATAATTCTTTGGCTCCGCCGACGTGATCGGCCAAAAGAGCCGGCTCAGTCATAACCAGCGAACCCAAATCTTTTCCAAGAGCATGGCCAAGATGAATCTGATTCTTTTCATGCTCAATTTTATTGATGAGCGGCAAAGTGAAGTAGAGATGTAATAAGTTTTCTTTTTCATCAATCCAAAGATCCGGGTCTTCAAGACCAATAAAGTCTAAATCCCCTTTCAGATGTTCAACAACCTCAGCCTCGTTCTCAATCTCAAGCTTGGCCCCAATCTCAAAACTCTCTCCGGAAATTTTCTTAACTTTGTGCAGTTCGCTCCGGTCAACATAGCCGCTCTTAGTAATATCTCCTTCCCGACTGGTGATACAGCGAACGACCCCTTCCTGGTACTTCGTTCTAGGATCAAGAGCGATGGCCATTACATGAGTAAATTTAGAATCGGTGCTGATAACTTTGCCGGAGTGTTGAGAGTAGTGTTTTGACATAGTAGGTATATTGTACATCAAAAAGTACTGAGAAAAACTCGGTGCTTTTTGGTCGAGTGCTTGCACTTCGAAGCCCCGATAAACATCGGGACGTAGTAGTGCCCCCAGTAGGAATCGAACCTACACCGCGAACTTCGGAGGCTCGCGTTCTATCCATTAAACTATGGGAGCTTGCGATATCTTTATAACTAGAATGATACCAGATTCAGCCATTCTACGCTCCTGCGGAGCTTCGAAGGGCTACTTCACTGCTTCGCTCGTAACACACGAGCTACGCAGTGCAGGCGCATTATTTCTCGGACCAGCACTTCGACTGTGTCCTCCGTAGCCTTGGCGTAGGAGGAAGCAACCCCGTGCGTTACGGGGTTGCGAAGTAGTGCGCGGGAGAGGACTCGAACCTCCACGCCTTACGGCATACGCACCTCAAGCGTACGTGTATACCATTTCACCACCCGCGCGTTTTCTTTGAAGAGAGCCTTCCTTTTGGCTCCTTCATCCACTATAACTAAAACTAGGTCTATTTACAACTAAACGGCAGATCTCTGCCGTTTAGTTTGAGAGATTCAATATTCAAAAGATTTAGACTGCAGCAACCGGAGCTGTCTCGCTTGCGACCGGAGTACCTTCGACAACCGTTTCCGGAATATCCTTCATGGCCATAATGCGGCGCATCTGGTGACGGATCTCCTTGGCAGCCTTGCGGCGGATAAAGTAAAGCTTGGCCCGGCGAACCTTGGAACGACGGATCGTCTCAACTTCGTCGATCATTGGCGAATAGAGAGGAAAAGTCCTTTCGACACCGACCCCGTCGACGACTTTGCGAACGGTGAAAGTTGCTCCGGCTTCATTGCCATGCTTCCTGGAGAGAATAATACCCTCGAAAGCCTGAAGGCGGATCTTGCCCTTATCTTCGACAATCCGCTGCCAGACACGGACCGTCTCGCCGGCTTTGAGAGTCAGTTTCTTGCGGTCCTCGACATTGACGGTGGTGATAACCTTGGTTGCCATAATTGACACACCTTAACATAGTTCGAATTAAGATTCAAGATCAAAGCCGGCTGCCCGCCCGGCTTCTTGGAAATCGAGAGGCAAAGATGCCTCAATTTTAATTTTCTTACCATCTAAATTTTCGAACTCAATGAACCGAGAATGAAGAGCCAAACGGAGAAAACCCAGGAGAAAAGGCTTCTTAGCAGCATAAAGCTTGTCGCCGATAACCGGATGATTGATAGCCGAGAGATGGACGCGGATCTGATGGGTCCGACCGGTCTTGGGTTCAATTTCCAAGAAAGAAACTTTCTCTTCCCTGTCTTCTTCCGGCACTTTCCAAAAACCGGTAGCTATTTTGGTCCAATATGTTTCTGCTTCACGAAGATCGCCGCGCTTGCCCCTTCCGGTCGAAAACTTGCGAAAGTCGCTTCCTGACCGGCCAATAGCCCGATTGATTGTTCCGAACTCTTCTTTCATTTCTCCCCAGACGAAGGCATTGTACTTCTTGGTAATAGTCCGGTCCTTGA
>JBAYFW010000087.1:0-3581 GCA_041667005.1 Minisyncoccota bacterium
AAGGCCGCCATCGAAGAAGGTATCGTGGCCGGCGGGGGAGTCGCTCTCATCCGGGCGGCTTTGGAAGTCGAGAAGCTGGCCGCCACCAAGAAGAATTTGACCAAAGAGCAGATTTTGGGTTACGAGATCGTCGTAAAGGCCCTTATGGCTCCGGCCAAACAGATCGCCATTAACGCCGGCAAAGACGACGGCTCGGTTATCGTCGATAGGATCAAGAACGGCAAAGGCAATATCGGCTACGATGCTTTGAAAGACGAGATGGTAACCGATATGATCGTCGCCGGCATTGTTGATCCAGTTAAAGTGACCCGCCTTGGAGTCGAGAATGCTTGCTCGGCTGCCGCTATTCTTCTGACCACCGAAGCGGCCGTGGCCGATGAGCCGGAAGAGGAGAAGAAGCCGGCTCAAGGCGGAGGAATGTCGGAGGGAATGGGGTATTAGGGGGAACGGAGCTAAGAGGTAAGAAGAAGATAAACAAGTTTTTTGCGATTTATCTTAGCTCCTACCTCTTAGCTCCTAGCTCTGCTAGACTATATTAAATGAAGAAATTTCTCTCAACGGTACTTATCTTGATAATCTTAGCAGCTATCGGAGCAGCTGGTTACTATTCCTATACTTATTTGGCTCTGAAAAATTCACTAACCTTCGCGCCGATCAATATTCCCGGCCAATCAGCGACATCGACACATTCTTTGGGGACAGCCACTTCGACAGATCTGGTTGCTACTTCAACGGTCAATCGAGCCTCTTGGAAGGTTTATAGCAATGATGAACTCGGCTTTACTCTCAAGTATCCTTCCGATCTTATCGTTAATAATACCGATAATATTTTGATCCTGGCTTTTCCCAAGAAGACCTATTTCCATTGGCCGCTCCAGGATGATGTCACTTTGACTGTAAGTGCGACCACGTCTTGTCCAACCGCTAAGGCTTTAGGGGAGACTTTCTTCAATCAAAGCGGCACCTTGACTGTCGACGGTCAAAAATTTAACACTTTCGAAAGTGATGACGCTGCGGCTGGTAATCGCTATACGACCATTACTTATTCAATTAGCGGCAACGACGCTTGCTACCTTGTTGTCTTCAATGATCATGGGGTCAATGGGGCCGGTCTTTATGTGAACGATCAGATTCTTGTTAAGAAATATGATAACCAGCATGATGTTGATATGGCCAAAGTAACCGATGTCGTCTACGGAATCCTGGGAAGTTTCCAAGTTAAGATCTTGCCGCAGGGTCTACCGGAGGATTCCTATAAGCCGGGGAGTGTGCTATAGTGGTCCAGTTAGCCTCTATTTTAGTTTAATAATATAAGCTCTAATCTAATGAAGAAGTCACCTATTATCGCTATCGTTATCGTTATTCTGATCATCGTTGGCATTGTCTGGTACGGCCGTTCCGGCTCTTCGCCGCAAGGAGCAACCAATCAGCCGACCAATGGCGGCAATTTCGCTTCCACCGCTCCGGTGCCGGTTGTCGAAACCACTAAGGTTTCTTCCAAACTTTCCAAGTATGAGAACGATGAGCTCGGTTTTACTATTAACTATCCGACCGGCTGGGAATCGACCAATACTAATACCGGGGTCTCCTTCATCATGCCGATCGATCAGAACCAAGTTTCAACGGTTGCCAAGCTCCAGGCTGATATCAATATTATTTCCGGCAAATGCAGTTTCCCGCCGGTTACAACCATCAAAGATCGCGGCACTTTGTCCGTGGCCGGTGTGACCGCCAATATGATCTCGATGACCAATACCGTCCAAGGCCGTTCGTATTTTAACCGGATGTACTCTCTCCAGAAAGGCGAAATTTGTTATATCTTCAGCTTCTCTTCCATTGCCCTAGCTCCCGAGACCAAGAACCTGACCGGCTCCAATCGGACCCAGGCGGAGAACAACAACAAAGCCATCGTCAATACTGCCGACACTGATTTCTCAAACATGGTCAAATCCTTCCTCTTCGTTATTCCACCGGTTGGCCAAGATGAGTCCAAGGCTACTCCGGTCAAGAAATAGTTGGAATTACAGTTTTAAAAAGTAATCTAATAAAAAATGAAGAAAACTCTCTGGATAATCTTAGCGGTCGTTATTGTCCTTGGTATTTATGCCACGGTGACCTATAACGGTCTAGTAAGCTTGAACGTTTCGGCTGACACTCAATGGAAACAAGTCGAGACTCAATACCAGCGCCGCTTTGATCTTATTCCTAACCTAGTCGAATCGGCCAAGGGTGTCATGAAGCAAGAACAAGCCGTCTTTACGGCCATTGCCGACGCTCGAACCAAGTACTCGGGTGCTGTTACTCCCAACGAAAAAGCTGCTGCCGCCACTCAGGTTGAAGGTGCTCTCGGCCGTCTTTTGGTCATCACTGAGAATTATCCCGTTCTCAAATCTTCGGATACCGTCCAGTCTCTAATGACTCAGCTTGAAGGTACGGAAAATCGGGTTAGTGTCGAACGGATGCGCTTCAATACTTCCGTCCAGAATTACAATCTCAAAGTTATGCGTTTCCCGAGTTCTCTAGTGGCTTCGATGTTCGGTTTTGGTGAAAGAACATATTTTGAAGCGATATCTGGTGCGGAGAATGCGCCGGAAGTGGAGTTTTAAGGGAGAGGTAAGAGCTAGGAGCTAAGAGGTAGGAAGGTTTGCTATTTCCCAAATCATCGCTGTCTCTTCTTAGCTCCTACCTCTTAGCTCATAGCTCCTCACTCTTTCTTATCCATGAAAAGACTTTTGCCCGCACTAACATTTGTTATTCTCCTGCCTTTTGCCGTCCTCGCCTACGTCAGCCCCGGCCGGCCGTCCGGCTTCGTCAACGACTTTGCCAATGTTCTTCCGGAAGGCGATGAGGCTGGTCTGGAAAGCAAGCTAAGCGACTTCCGTTCGGCGACCAGCATTGAAATTTCCGTGGCCACCGTTCCTACGCTTGGCGATGAAAGTCTGGAAGGTTACGCTGTCAAACTCTACGAGGATTGGGGTGTCGGCCAGAAAGGTAAAGACAACGGTCTCTTGATTCTTGTTGCACCCAATGATCGGGCGGCCAAGATCGAAGTTGGCTACGGTTTGGAAGGAACGGTGACCGATCTTCAGGCCGGCAATGTGGTCAATAAGATCATGTTGCCGGCTTTCAAGGCAGGCGATTATTCTGGTGGCCTTAGCGGGGCTGTTGATGCTCTAATCGCCATTGCTAGGAATGTTCCCGGAGCCGAGCAATATTCCAGCAAGTCAACCAAAGGGAATTTCAATTATGATTTTCGTGTCATTTTCTTTTTTGGTTTCGTCTTCCTATCTTTCCTTGGCCGACTTCTCGGCCGAACCAAATCTTGGTGGCTGGGCGGACTTCTTGGGGCGGTCGGCGGGGGAATTATAGGATTGATCTGGTGGTCCTTCAACGTTGGAATTACCGTAGCCGTCTTTGCGGCAATTGTCGGCTTTATCTTTGATTTCATGGTTTCTAAAGGCGGTCAAGGCAAGGGCTCTGGTCGTGGACCGGGTGGAATCTTGTTTGGTCCCGGAACTGGAATAGGTGGAGGAGCTGGCGGCTTCGGCGGGGGAGGCTTCGGCGGAGACGCGCTGGCGATG
>JBAYFW010000088.1:0-3508 GCA_041667005.1 Minisyncoccota bacterium
AGAGCCGGTCAAAGTTGAGGGTAGTATCAAGGCTCAGATCGACCGGACTTTTGCCGATTTGCCGCTCGAATACAAGAGAGATATTCCTTTTTCCGATACGGTCATGAAGATCAAGCCGACTCCGGAAGCACCTAAAGGAACCAGAGGTCGAATGGCGGTCTTTGAGATGTTCGCCATGGACAAAGAGATCGAGAAGGCCATTCTAACTAATCCGGTCGAGAGTGAAATCCTCAAAATCGCTCGATCCAAAGGCATGCTCTCCATTCGTGAGAGCGCTATGATCCATGCTTTTGAGAAGAAAATACCGTTTGAGGAAGTGAACAAATTATAGATATTAGTAATTAGAGATTAGAAATTAGATAGTCGCACTATTCAAATCTCTAATTACTAATTTCTAATTACAAATCTCTAACAGCTCTGCTATAATAACGTCATGACCGACACTGTTCCCGCCAAGAAAATTCTCCTCATCGACGATGACACTTTCCTTTTGGACATGTATTCTCTGAAGTTTTCCAAAGCCGGGTACGAAGTTAAGACGGCTGACTCGACCGATCTGGGCTTAAAATTGCTCCGTGACGGCTATAGTCCCGATGTGATTCTGGCTGATATTGTCATGCCTGGAATGGATGGTTTGGAGTTAGTAGGGAACATTCGCAAGGAAAAACTGGCCCCGACAGCCGCTCTCATAATGCTTACCAACCAGGGCGCCTCTGACGATGTGGCCCGGGCCAGGAAGATGAATGTCGACGGTTATATAGTTAAAGCCACGACGATTCCATCGGAAGTCTTGGCGGAAGTCGAGAAAGTTACCAGTAGTAAGAAACCGCAGTAGAGACACATCTTCTTAGCTCTTAGCTCCTACCTCTTACCTCCCAATTTTACCAAGCAACCAAGTCCCATTACCACAGCTAATGTTATAAAAAATATGGATTACAAAAAAGAAATCGATTCGTTGGTAGACATGATTCTCAAAGAGAACGCTTCAGACCTGCATCTCTCGGTCGGACGAGTGCCGATCATTCGGGTTGACGGTAATCTGATTCCACTTCTAAAGCAAGAGACCATCACGGAGAGTGACATGAAAGGTTTTATTAATATCTTTCTTTCTCCTGGCAACAAAGAAATTTTAGAAAAGGAGAAAAACGCCGATTTTTCCTACAGTCTGACCAATGCCCGCTTCCGCGGTAATGTCTATGTTCATCAAGGCCATACGGCCGTAGCGCTTCGTCTTATCCCCAAAGCTATTCGGACCTTAACTGAACTCAATTTGCCGCCAATCCTCGAAACTTTCACCCGGAAGGCACAAGGCTTTTTCTTGGCTGTCGGTCCGATCGGTCAAGGTAAGACGACGACTTTGGCGACTTTGATCGAGATTATTAACCAGACTCGCTCGGAACATATCCTGACTATCGAAGATCCGATCGAGTATATGTTCGAATCCAAGAAATCGGTCATTGACCAGCGTGAAGTTCGGATAGATACACCCGATTTCGGCGACGCTTTGACGGCGATGTTCCGCGAAGATATCGATGTCTGTATGGTCGGCGAAATGCGCGATATCAATACGATTGCCACCGCTGTGACGGCTGCCGAAACCGGTCACTTGGTCCTTTCGACTTTACATACCAACAATGCTGCCCAGACCATTGATCGTATTATCGACTCCTTCCCACCGGGCCAACAAGATCAAATCAGGGTCCAGTTGGCCGGTTCGCTTTCCGGCGTCTTCTCCCAGCGTCTTATTCCACGAGTTTCCGGCGGTATGATCCCGGCCTATGAGCTTCTCATCAACAACACAGCTGTTTCCAACTTGATCCGCGAGAAGAGGATTCATGAAGTCAATACGGTGATCGAGACCAGCTCTCAGGAAGGCATGATCGATATGAATCGTTCCTTGGCTGAATTGGTAAGAGCCGGGGAGATTACCGTCGAGAGTGCGTATATTAATTCTCTTAACCCAAAGACTTTAGAGAGAATGATTTAGTGTTATAATTACCACCAATGCTATTCAACTACGAAGCTGTTGACAATACTGGAGCGACCAAGGCGGGCTCGATCGACGCTATCAACGTTGATGTGGCTATCTCTTCCTTGCAGCGGCGCGGGCTGGTCTTGGCCGGTATCAGGGCGGCTGAGGCCCCAACTTCCTTCCTGGCGACAAAAATTTCTTTTCTTGATCGGGTTTCTTCCAAAGATGTTGTTATTCTTTCCCGTCAGCTCTCGACTCTTTTCGAGGCTCAGGTCTCGGCTCTGCGGGTCTTCCGTTTGCTTTCGGCTGAAACAGAAAATCATCTTTTGGGGACCAAGCTCACCGCTATTGCTGATGATCTCCAGAGCGGCAGCTCTATTTCCGTGGCTTTATCCAAACACCCCAAAATCTTCAATGAATTCTATGTGAGCATGGTCAAAGCTGGCGAAGAATCAGGAAAATTGAATGAGATCTTCGAATATTTGGCCGATTATCTTGATCGAACCTACGCACTCTCCTCCAAAGTCCGAGGAGCCCTGATCTATCCGGCTTTCGTCATGGTTACCTTTATTACGGTTATGATCTTGATGTTTACGATGGTTATTCCAAAGATTAGCGGCATTTTAACCGAATCCGGTGCGGAAATTCCGATTTATACTACGATCATTTTAGGTATAAGTAATTTCTTGGTCCAATACGGCTTTTTCCTCTTAGCCGCTCTTCTGGTAGTCGTCTTCTTCCTGGTTCGTTATATCCGGACGCCGACGGGTAAAATGGCCTATGACCATTTCACTTTAGGCATACCCTATATCAGCACTCTTTTTCGCAAACTCTACCTCTCTCGTCTGGCGGACAACATGAATACCATGCTTTCCTCAGGTATTCCCATTGTCCGGGCTTTGGAGTTGACTGCCAATGTTATCAATAACAAAGTTTACGAGAACATCATGCGGAATGCCGTGGAATCGATCAAGGGCGGCAAGACGCTTTCCGAATCGCTTTCCAATAACCCCAAGGAAATCCCGGGCATTTTGGTTCAAATGACTAGGGTTGGCGAAGAGACGGGGGAAGTCGGCACCATTTTGAAAACCTTGGCCAATTTCTACACTCGGGAGGTGACAGCAGCTGTTGATGCTCTTGTTTCTCTCATTGAACCGGCCATGATCGTTCTTTTGGGCGGCGGCGTGGCTGTTCTCTTGGCCTCGGTCTTAGTGCCGATTTATAACATTGCTGGAGCGCAATAAAAAGGGACTAGGAGTTAGGGACTAGGGGCTAGAAAACCTTCCGATGTTATCCCCATTATTGTCTTCCGTATAATCTCTCGGATGTTACAATAAAACTACCAAATTACCCGTTTGGAATTTCTGAAGACAGTTTATCAGCAATTATCAGTTTAATTTACTATTTATAAGACTTAATATATGAAAAGCTATAAAAAGGGCTTTACGCTCATCGAATTGCTTGTTGTTATTGCTATTATCGGTGTTTTGGCCTCCGTTGTCTTGGTTTCGCTCAATTCGGCTAGATCCAAGGGTA
>JBAYFW010000089.1:0-3493 GCA_041667005.1 Minisyncoccota bacterium
AATGAATTATAAAAACCAAGAAAAATAATAAAAATACCACATCAAACCAAATGTCAGAGGGTAAATATTTCATCAAAACATCAGATGCGACACCCCCAAAGATACCCAAAAGTAGACCCATGACCAAAAGAGCCATACTTCTCATTACATCCCTATTGTTATTAAGAACACTTTGGATACCAACGCTTTTTATACTCCTAAGATCATAATACTTTGACACTACTAACTCTCTTTCTTTACTGGTAAGGGAACCCCACTGTGCTTTGTTGGACAATTTAAGGATTTTCTCTATATCTTTCTTTGATTCCTGTTCGTATTTAGACATCATAGATAGTTTAACATTTTTCTATTGCGATAATTTTATCTATCAATGGCTCTAACTAGTCGCTCTCTTACCCTTATTTACAAAAGTTAGATATTTCAGATCCGCATCCTTCTTTGCTCTTTGGATCCTTCCTAAAAATCTGTCATAACCACTCTCAAAGACTTTCTTTCCTATGAGTAGTAGTTCAATCAGGATAGGAAGGTTTTTAACGAAAGATCTAAGTAGCATGATGTCTTTCTTTGAAATCGTCCATATGGAAGTAGTGAGAGCTTGATTCTTTGTCAAAACATCATAATTGAAGGCCACCTCCCATTGGCCATGAGAGAGCCTGTTTCTTACTTCAATGAAAGGTCCCAAATCATCCCTAATTAGGGCAACTATGCATTTATAACGATGAAAGTTTGTATCTCCTAAGGTAAACTCTGTTATTTCTTGTGATTTATTAATCGAATAAGCATCCTTAAATAAAAAATCTACAGTTAACAGCCATTTTTCTACAAGAGATTTACTTGGCAAATCAATACTTCCAATAAGTGGTTTGAATCTGCTGTGTTTTGTTAACAAAATATTTAACTCTGTCTCCAATATTGCGATCTGTAATGGTAAAATTAATTTTGAAAAAATATTATCGAGAGATAATTCACCTAATTTTGTACTCTTAATAACAGCTCGATTATGAAAACTGTTTAGGTGGGTCAGAACCATCTCGATCTGCCTCCTGTTACGTTTTAAGTACTTGACTGTTTCATGGGGCCAGTCGGCTAAAACATTTTTCATCATTTGTTGATTATAGCAAAGACGCTGACCTGTAGTTCCGAAAACAAAATTCAACGCACATTGATGTATAAACTACCTCCCCAAATCCAACACCTCGTCTATCCTTATTTTCGCCACGAACTCGGGAACGTGACTGACCAAAATCATCGCCCCTTCGTAGGCGTCGAGTGCCTTGGCGATGACGGGAATATGCCTGAAGTTTATATGGTTCGTCGGCTCGTCTAATATAAGAAGGCCGGGCTTTTGGAGAACGAGGCGGGCGAAAGCGACGAGGCCCTTCTGCCCTTCCGACAATGCGCCGATTTTCGTATCCATCATCTCTGCGGTGATGAGAAACCCTGCCGCGGTCGCGCGGATATGGGTCTCGATATGGGTCGCGGATGCGGAAAGGAGCGATTCATAGACGGTATCCTCGAAATTCAAGGTCGAGAAATCCTGCCTATAATAGCCGACGCGAATGCCTTCTGATATGGTCGCGCCTGCGTCCGCACCGTCCGTGCCGCTTTTGGCCAAGGTCTCGAGCAGTGTGGATTTGCCTATGCCATTTGGACCGCTTAACAGAAGATGCTGTTTGCGCTTGAGCTTGATCGCGCAGGTCCGTTTTGTCGGCTTGTGATTTTTGAAGATTTTATATGAATTGATGGTGAGGATGACGCCCGTAAAGTCGGGTTGCGCCGGAATAGTGAAAGGCCTGATGGTCTTGTCTTCTTTGCGCACGTCGACGATGTCCTCTTCGAGCTCCTCGGCCTTTTCGCGCATGCGTTTCGCCACGAGGCGCATCTGGCCGCCTTTATTGGCGAACATATTGGCCTGATCTTTTTTGGCCTGAATCTCTTTGGCGAGGAGAGCGTTCGCGCGGTTCTCGCGGTCGACGCGAGCGGTTATGTCTTTAAGCACGTCGTAATAGTCACCAACGTATTGCTCGACTTTGCGCGTATGAAGGTCGAGGTAGAGGACGCCGTCGGAAAACGAGTTGAGAAATTCCGCATCGTGAGATATGACGATGACGGTTTTTTCATATGCCTTGAGGAAAGTTTTGAGGTGGTCGATGCCGGCCGCGTCGAGGTTGTTCGTCGGCTCGTCGAGAAGCAGGATGTAAGGATTTTGTATGAGAGCTGATGCGAGCAAAAGCCGCGCCTGCTGGCCGCCGGAAAATGATTTGACGATGCGATCGTGCGGGGCTTTCAAGTTCACGATTTCAAGAACTGCATCAATGCGAGGCTCGATGTCGTATATTTTAGTCGCCACGCCGTTTGGGCCGGTAAAGCATTTTTCAAAGAATGCCGTGACGGTGAGGGCAGCTTCGGCGCGCGGAATGACTTGGCGGGAGATGGCGATGGTAGTCGCCTGATTGATGCTTATTTGGCCCGATTCGGGTTTGAGGGCGCCGTGGGCGGTCGTATGCCCTGAGGTTTTGTCTTTGTGCACAGTACCCTTGTCTTTGTGCGCCGCCGTCGTTATGAGCTGAAAAATCGTCGACTTCCCCGCTCCGTTCTGGCCCATGATAGTGATTTTACTGCCGCGGCGAACGCCAAAGCTCACCTCATCGAGGATCGGCTTATTGTGCCCGTATTCGAACGAAACTTCGTCGAAACGGATGACGGTGTCTTGGGAGGCCATAGGAACATTAGAGTACCTTATAATGGCCCAAAATCAAAGAAAATCGGCAGTTGAAGTGAGTTCGCAATATTCGACGTAAGCCATACTTGACTCGCTATCTAGTTCCTGTAAACTGATGTCATTAGTGGCTTCGGCCTCCGAGATTCCCCTCCGCAAGGAGGGGTTTCGTTTTTTAGGGAGTCTACCAACTTTTCAAAATTGACTTTTAAAATGGTGGGAGTATTATTCTCACTAAGAGCTTGCGGTGTAATTGTGGAAACACAAGGATACATCTATCGCGAAAGTGATGGCAAGCCCATTTAAACACTCCCTCGTGGAGTGTTTAGTGTTTTATATATGCTGAAGAAATACTTCTGACCTTGATTAATCTGTGTCACAACGACAACCACCCCGAAATCTTCTATTGCGCCATAAAAACCCCAAAAGCGGGCGATCGTATCGCTCTTACTCGTCTCCCTATATGCGACATGCTCATGTTTCGCAGAAAGTATCCTTTTGCAATATTTCAAAAGACCTAACCTTTCAGTCTGTTTAAAAAATGGGCGACCATTCTTACCTTTACGCAAAAGATGATTGAATCCTTTTCTATTGAAGTGGACAAAATCATTTTGAAAATACGGACAAGCCACTTTGCCGATTTGTTTATAAAAATCTTTGTATTCCTCTATGATCTTCTTTTGCTCAGTGGAAAGCATTTCCAAACCTTAGCAAACAGAGATAAAGGAAAAATAAAGACCGAACCTTGCGGGTTCGGTCTAGTAACAGACGCTC
>JBAYFW010000090.1:0-3456 GCA_041667005.1 Minisyncoccota bacterium
AAAACTCCTTACTCAAGGACTCAAGGATTTCGTCACAGGCTCATGCGACCGTCTCTGGCTCTTCCCTCACGATTGGGACAAACTCAAATTCGAATGGGACCAAAAAATCAAAGTCAGAGAATCGCGCGGCCTTCTCATCGCGCGTCGCGCGTAAAGCAAATCCCGCCAGAGTGGCGGGATTTTTTATTGGTGCTTAGCACTTCTTGCTTTCCAAACGAGAGGATTGTAGGGTAAAAACAAACCTGAACAAAAGGAGTACCTGCTTTGAAATCAAAAGACGCATTATTCACAAAGGACGAGGTTAGAATCGAAGTCGCGAAAGCTGTTCGGCGAACCAGAAGGAAATACACCAAAAAGCCGAAGCGCTGCAAATTCGACCGCTCGTGGGTCGGCCGTTGCAATAAACCGGCAGACCGGTCCGGCTACTGCACAGAGCATAAACCGATGACCTGCTCATACCCAAGATGCTCTCGTCGTGCCGTCACGGACTGCGAGCATACAGGGAGCCTCGTCTGCGGCAATCCGATTTGCGTGGTCCACAAGAAAAAGTATGGCCACTACTGCGACGCTCACCGCATTCGCGAATAAGAAAAGTCCCGACGAATCTAAGCCTGTGCTTCACTGCATGGGCTTTTTATATAAATGCATATCCACGCCGAGGGACGTTACTTAAAAATCAATAGTTAGGGTTACGGAATAACGAATAGCGCTATTGCGAAAAAGGCAATTGCAAATAAAGCGAATATAGCTATGGTACTCAAAAGCAATTTAACCGCTTCGGAACGTTTACCCTCGATAAGCAAGAGCACAGGCTCATAAAAGAAGAGAAACGCCATGATAGCCACGGAAAGAACGAGAAGGGTGAGCATGCTTATAGGCATGAAGATATTGTCTTCGATCGAATTAAGCATGCTGCCGACGATGTTCACGCACGACACGAGGACCGTGATATAACCCGCCGCGATAATCGCATTATATAAAGCTTTTTTATTCATATTGATTAGAACTCATTCTTTGCGTAAAAAGTTTCAGACAGACATTTCAACGATGAGTGCAGCCTGCCCAACAACAAGGTCTCCGCATGCCAGAGAGGAGTTTTGAGCGCCCCACTTTAATCCGATGTTCCCTCGTCTCCTGTTTTTTCGCAGATTCAATCCAACAAATCCACTCATTGCGCGCGAGCGGCGTGATATCTTCCCACGCCGAAAGCATTTTAGGATCAGATGACAGAACTTTTCGTAAATCCGCGGGCATTGCATGCACCACGCCGCCGGCGATTTCTTTTTTAGGCATGGAATTATTTTAGCTTAATTTCTTGGCGGTGTAATCGGGTTAAGTGCCCCTAGGCACAAGCCGTGTAAGGGCATTTTAGCATCTTTTCACTCTCGCGATTCGGGTACTCGGGTCGAGTCTAACCTAGCATTGACTGAATATTTTTTGAAACCTGATTGCTTGCAAGAATACCGACTATCATCTTTTTCACGACCTTCTCTGGCATCTGTTCGGTACAAACCCTTAGTTTACCCTGATTCAATTTCTCAATCAGCGTTTCTGCGCTCTTTTCGAATACCCTATTACAATCAATAACCGTTTCTTTAGTAAATTCTTTGTACTCATCAGGAAGAACAATTACGAGTGTTTCCGCAGAAAACCCCAACCTCTGGGCGACCTGCTTCCTTTTTTCGACTTGAGACGAAGCGCATGCCAAAATTACAACTTCTTCTGTCTTCGGATTTTTGTTGAGAACGATAAAATAGTGCGGCTCAGTCGACGACAAATCTCCATCTTCAAAATAATAAACTGAACCTCTAGTTATTCCTGCCAGTATCCGAATGCGAGCCGAAATATCCATGGTTTAAAAGATTCATGGCTGGATATTACTTCCAGTATTCAGCGATCTTATAATCTTCTTCAAAAAGCTCCCTTGATGCCTTGAGAACATCTCCCGCCAATGCGAATTTATCGTCCTTCAATTTTTCAGGATCGTTAAAAAAGTCGGAATATGACATCGGCTCTCGGGTAGTTTCTTTCGACTCGAGATGCGACTTGAATTTCTCCCATTCAGGGTATTTATGAGTGACACCTACTAGAGTGAGAGGGGTCTGCGCTCCGAATTCATTGTATGAAAAGTCGAAAGCCTCTATTTCGCTCCTTGAGAAGAGATTAACATCCACTGGAGCGATAGATGCAACGGTATTTGGCTTTGCTGCCTTGGCAATAAAATTACCTGCGTAGTCTCGTTCAGATTGAGCAAGGAAATCAGAGAGTTCCGCGATATCCTTTACCGACGATCCGACTGGTCCTAAAGGCATGGCAAAATAAGTATCGTTTATTATAGGACGACCGTATCGCCTCAAATGATATCTATCAGCGAAATATACGAGTTTTATGAGTTTCAGTTTATCTATCTGACCACCCTCTTTTTTCGCTAGGTAGTTTATCGCTTGAGTGGCTTTTTTGTAGTCAAATTCAAGCATCATTTTCATATGTAATGTAACGATACCACATTATCCATGGTATGTGTAATAGTACGAATTAGGACCTATTTGTGACTTCAAATCACCCTATCCAAGAGTAAAATCGGTCGACTTTATTGTGTTCTTAAAGATTTGGAAGAATTCCTCCGTTCAGAGCGATAGAAGCTGCCACACCAAAAATCGTTATCAAATTAATAACAAAAAAGATAATTTTCTTTCGAGAAATAACCTGTTCCATGTCTCTCTTATTTATAAAGAAAAGTGAATAGATAGAGACGACAATCGCGATAATGGTATAAACAGAAACTATACCCCATAGTAAATTACCTTCGTATCCTGACCCAACATGCAAATCTCCTCCCTCTATCACGCCTTCAACCCAAAAATAATAAAAAGAAGCGAATACGGTCGCCCACCAGGCGGGAATGATAACCTGTACGACCAGAGCCGCTGTGGCAATGATCTTTAATATTGAATTATTCATGGTTAGAATTATATCACTTGAGGCACTCGGGTCGCTCCGATAACGAGTTCTCCCTCACGGTTGTAAACTGGCGGTGTTTGTTGGACAAAGTTCGAAACTATTTCGAGCAGAATCCAAATGATTAAAACTACTAATGCGGACTCGGCAGGGCGAAACAATCTGTCTGGGGGAATGGATTCGCCCTGCCTCGGCTGTATTCCCGCCCGCAGGAGGGGTCTGGGGAGGAATGCGGGCGGGTTTCGGATTCGCCAAATTATTTTTTCGCCAATTCAAATAATAAATCTTATATATTATAAACCATTATTTATAATTTTTTAACAACCCGTTCTACCTTCAAAAACTTGAATATCTTTTTCCCTAAAACCTCTTTTAAAAAATATGAAGTTTTGTTTTTTCCTACCAACCAAACAAAACCTAATATAATCAAAAGAGTGGTTCCCGGAATTGGAGTTATCCAAAAAATTACTCCAGTAATTATAAAAAGAGCCCCCAATA
>JBAYFW010000091.1:0-3428 GCA_041667005.1 Minisyncoccota bacterium
CGGCGGTTGCTTTGTAGACAACCGTTACATTGCCACCAAATGCTTCGTATAGACACCGAAGTCCCTCAAATGATCCAGGTACCTCTGGAATCGTATGGAAGGGATAGACGTCATAATTTTGTTGGCTGATTTTACTTAACCAGTAGGCAATGACGACATTGCCTACGTCGGCGATCGCGCCGCCATCTTGCTTTGTCATAACTACCTTTCTTTTTTGAATGTTCTGTGTTTAAAGCGAGTTTTACTATAACATATTATGTGTAATGATGCAATAGTGTAAAAATAAAACGTGTGAGTGAGTATGATCGCCGTAAAAGATGAACCCCCGCGAGAGGATTCTCTCGTGGGAGTGATGCGTCGCTTTCGCTAGTGCCAGGAAAGCAGACATCTTACTGTAATTGATATACCAATCAAAAGGATGGAGGCCGCAATTCGGCCCCGCCATTTTTTGTATGGAATGAAGAGCAAAAAGGCGGCCGAGCCCATCATTAGAAATAGCCCGATCAAGACCGCCGACACCAGAAAATATTCTTTCATATTTGAAACTACCCAAACTTGAGTCTAGCAGGCTCTGTGGAAGAGTAAACAGGAATCAAGTTTGTTTGTCAAATCACTTCGCCTCGTTTTAACTTTCGTTTAAGCCGTTCGGTGGCAATATTGATATTAGGCATTCTCTTACTTCTCCTTCACCAACCTTTCCAACTTCTCGATATTTTCCTCGATTTCTCTAATCCCCTCTTCGAAGAAGCCGGGCGAGGTCAGGTCAAGACCTATTTCTTTCAAGATCTTTTCCGGAGAGTTTTTTCCGCCGGCACTGAGGAATTTCTCGATGTGTGACCAGAAGGAATGGTTCGCGCGGTAACGGCAAAGGAGGGCTTTGCTAACTAGCATTCCATAGGCGTAGGAGTAGACATAGAAGAAGCGGCGGATATGGCTCCATTGGACGAACATATAGCCGTCATCGGGAGTTAACTTGAAAAGCGGGCCTAGGTAGGCTTGCATGTTCTTGTTGTGAAGAGACCCGATCTCTTCTTTGGTCAGAAATCCTTTCTCGCGAATGTCATTGTGAAGCTCCAGCTCAAAGTTGAAGCAAGCCACCTGCCTAAAGATGGTAGCGATATCGGCATTGATCTTGTCATGAAGGACAATGATTTTTTCTTTGTCCGATAATTTATCGAGTACCGCGTCCAGGGCCAAACCTTCGAAGAGGGTGCTGGCCGTCTCGGCTAAAGCTGTTGAAATATCAAAATGAAGCGGACTTTGAATCCGAGAAGATTCAAAATGGAGAGCGTGGCCCATTTCGTGGGCGAAGGTCGTGAAGGAATGAAGGTCGTTCAAATGGTTAAGGAGAAGAAAGGTGGGACTGCCGTAAGTGCAGGCGCAATAGGCCCCGCTTCTTTTGCCGACTCTCGGTTCCGCGTCAATCCGACCGGTTTTGAGGAATGACTCCAGAGTTTCTGAATATTTTGGACGAACCGAGCCAAAGATTTCTTTCAATTGGCTGACGCTTTCTTCAAAGCCGAATTTCTGTTTGATAACTCCCAATTTAGCAGCTCGATCGCTGTAGTTTAATTTGTGAAGCTTGAGAAGTTTGGCTTTGAGTTTGTAAAAACGATGAGCGACTTTGAAATTATCTGTTACGACTTTGATCAAATTCTCAACAACTTTGGGATCATTGCGGTAATGACGGACGGTATTCTCGTAAGGCTTCTTGAAGCCTCGAAGCTCATCGTCAACTTTCCTATTGGTGATAACGGCATTGATTTCCCCTTCGGAAAAAGGCGCGACCTTCTTCAAAACTTCGCTAATTCTGGCGGATAGAGAGGCTCTTTCCTTCTGGGTCTTCAGCGAAGCAACCAAGTCGAGGGCTTCGGCCATGGGAAGCGTCTTACCTTTCCAAACTAGGCTTTGGGAGGAAAGAATCCGGCTGTTCTGAGAAACCCACATTTCCTGGGAGGTTTGCGATTTCAGAGCCATAATTTTTTCTTCCGGCAAAGATAGGAGGTGCTTGGCGTCGCTGAAAAGGCAGGAAAGAAAATAGGAGAAATGTTTAAGTTTGAAGCTATCCAGGAATTCAGCCTGTTTTTCGGGCGGAATCGATCCCAAGGCAATTTCAAAGAACCTGATCCGGTTTTCAACTTTGGTCAGTCTTTGGGTAAAGTTGTTGATTTTCGCCGTTGCCAAAGAATGACCGCCGTTCGTATCGCGCTTAAAGATGTAATAAAGAAGCGGCCAAGGACTGCTTTTACCCATTAATTTTTCATATTCTTCAAGAGCGGCAAGAAGTTTGCTTCTATCCGTCAAATAATCTTTAATAGGCGTGTCGAAAGACTTGGCGAAGGCCTCAAATAGGTTTTCAACCTCCTTCATGTCGGTCTCAATCTTGGGGTCCTGGTCCGAGGAATAGAAAAGGGAGAGGTTCCAGTGGGGCAGAGCACGATTCTTCTGTGGTTTGGTCATGGGTTTGGTTTTAAGTTAAAAGGCAAAATTCAAAAGGCAAAAGTGAAAGTTTAAAGTCAAAAGTTTTCTGATGTGTCATTCCCGCGAAGGCGGGAATCCAGTGTCATATGAAAAGTGTTCTCGGTTTAATCCTGGATTCCCGGCCCGTCGGCACGATTTTGCTAAATCGCCTTCGCGGGAATGACACGGCAGGGTTATTCTTAACTCGCAATCTAGACATACTTCCTCAACATCCCGAAGTCCTTCTTCAACATCTCGATATTGTTTGGATTGTACACGGCCATGCAGGGATGGTAAAGGATCGCGATCTCGATGCCACCATAGGAAGCCTTGGCGGGAAGCGATTTGCCATGAGCTTTACCGATAGGCTCCAGCTCCAACTCGAGGTCGAATTTCTTCATGATGTAAGTCATGGCATAACGGCCAAGAGTGGCGATAACCTTGGGCTGGATGATCTCGATCTGCCTATCAAGGAACGGTCCGTAAATTTCTATCTCCCCCGCCAATGGATCGCGATTTTCCGGAGGCCGGTCCTTGACAATATTGGTTATGTAAACATCTTTGCGCGGCAATCCTGCATGCTCGAGCAAAGTATCGAGAACCTTCCCCGCCGCTCCGCAAAATGGCCGTCCGGTTTTGGCTTCATTGCGACCGGGTGCTTCGCCCACGAACATTATCTTGGCGTCATGACTTCCCTCTCCAATAACGGGAAAGTATTTGTTCTCGGTGCGATAGTTGTAAAGAGGAGATTCTTTGAGAATGAGGATTTCATCTCGAATAGCACGCATAAGATCGGTTTTGGACATAAGAGAATGGTAGCAGAAAAAACGAAGTTTGGGAGAGTTGACAAATATTCAAATTGGTAGTAACGTCTTTAAAGATTTAAATCGGTAAATCTTAACAAGAAGGAGACAGTACAATGAAATGGCAAATTTCGGCTTTTACCACTCTGGTTCTCTGGGGTCTGA
>JBAYFW010000092.1:0-3321 GCA_041667005.1 Minisyncoccota bacterium
CAAGATTATGACTATTAAAATGAAATCTAAAAATGGTCGTTTTGCCAAACTGGCCGTTTTGGGCGAGGTTGTTTTTCATTCCGGTGATGCGGCCAATATCTGGGACATTAAGAGCGGGAATACCTTGCATACAACACTATCTAGATATGCCAGACAAGGATTAGTTTATCGCCTCCAGAAAGGATTGTATTCTCTAAAAAAAGCCGCCGATCTTGATCCACATCTTATCGGTCTCAAAGCTTTGCATGGACCGGCATATGTGTCGTGCGAGACTGTGTTATTCAGTGGCAGCGTGGTCAACCAAGCGCCCCGGGAGATCACTTTTGTCGGCGGAGTTTCGCGAAGATTCACGATCGCTGGAATACGATTTCGGTGTCGTAAACTTCACGATAGATATCTTTACAATGACGCGGGAATTATCGTCAAGAACGGCATTAGGCGCGCTACCTTAGAGCGTGCCGTTGCCGACATGTTATACTTTAATCCTCTAAAATATTTCGATTCGGCCTCGTCCAACTTGGTTGATTGGAACAAGGTCAGACAGATCGCGGAGGCGGTCGGATATGAAATCAAAAAATCCTTAGCATGATTATACCTGACAAAAAAGACGCTCTGCACAAGTCATGGCTCTATCGGGTACTCCAGGCTATTGCCGATAATCCGAATCTTGCCCGAGTCTTGTATTTCAAAGGAGGAACCTGCGCCGCGATGTTGGATTGGTTGCCGAGGTTTTCGGTTGATCTTGATTTCGACTATGGCGGAGGTTTAGACCAGGCCGAAATTAGCCAGACTCGCCTGCATCTCCAAGGTGTTTTTGATGGACTAGGTTTGTCCGTCAAGGATTGGAGCAAGAACGGCATCCAATATTTTCTAAAATATCCTTCAAGTGGCACAGACAAGGATGGTGAAGGTGGACCCACAAGTAGAAACACTCTGAAAATCGACGCCTCTTTTCCGTTGTTTAAATCAAGCAAATACGAGCCGATGCGATTCACGGAAATCGATCGGATTTTGACCTGTCAGACCAAAGAGACCATGTTCGCCCATAAGTTGGTTACTCCGCTCGATCGTTTTGAGAAGACGGGCGCCATTGCCGGCCGGGATTTGTTCGATATCCATCATTTCTTTCTTTCCGGTTTCGCGTATGACGCCGCTGTCATACAAGAGAGACGCAATACCGGCGTCAAGGAATATTTGACGGAGCTTTCTCATTTCGTGGAAAATCGCGTAACCGATACCGTAATCACGGAGGACCTCAGTTCATTGTTGCCTTTCGCTGAATTTACTCGCATTAGAAAAGTTCTGAAGAGGGAAGTATTAAGTCTGCTTCAGGATGAGATTAGTAGGCAATAACCGAAGGGAATAGTTTCGACAGACAAGGCGATCTTTGAAGAAGATCGCACGGATTATAATTACAAAATGTTCTCGACATCAATCAAAACTACTTACGGCTCACTTTTCCTGGTCTCGTGTCTTGTTCTAGTCATGGCCCTAATTTCTCAATCTTGGAGCGAGCTTGAGCGGACTTGGAAGGAAATTGAAAGGATCTCCGTTATTTTCGCGGTACAGGTGCCGAAGCAAAGACAGCTGGCGCAGGTGGGAGGAGGGAATGTGATCAATGCGACCAGTTGCGAATACGCTGATGTCAAAAGCGCCTATGATTCAGCTTCCGAGGGGTCAACGATCCAGCTGCCGGCTTGCACCGCTACTTGGAATTCCACTCTTACGATCAGCAAGTCGGTTGTGATCAAAGGCCTTGGAGCCGACCAAACAAAAATTGTTTACGGCGGAGTTTCGCCACTCGTTAGCATAGCTCTATCTTCCGACACACCAGTGAGGATTACGGGGATTTATTTTGATATGGTGGACAATCCTACGGCGGCACGGTATGCCATTTATGTTATCGGCAATTTAAGAGGACAATTTGCTCTGACCAAAATTCGTATAGATCATAATACTTTTAACAAAGGCGGCCGGACTGTTTACTGGAAAGGTTGGGCTTATGGATTGACAGATAATAATACATTCATAAATTGCAATATCGCCGTTGGTTTGACCGGGGATGACAACTACTCATGGCAGAGGCCAATCGTCCCGGGTACGGCTGATTCCGTGTTCATTGAAGACAATCAATTCCTCCATAATAATGATACAAATTACGAACCGAACCAGCCAATCTATCATCAGGAAGGCTCGCGATCAGTGACGCGTCATAATATATTTGATGGTTCTGCGTATACCAAAAAAACCTGTGGTAACGGAACTCAGCAATGTTCATCAACTTTTTATGACTCTCATGGTAATGGTTATCAGATGTATTCTGGAACCAGTGATTTTCGCGGTCAGCCTATATTGGAACTTTATAACAATACATTTCATTCATACTCCACATACAATTTTGCGGATTGGCGCGGCGGTTCATCGCTTATTTATAACAATACGTTTATTAATGATATGGGCGGCAATCCACGAGTGCTTGTCTTTCTTGATGAAGAAGATTGGGGTGCCTCTGTTGCGCGGACCCCGTTAGCCATAACTTGGCCGGCTGAAGACCAAATTAATAACACTTTCGTTTGGAATAATACTTATAATGGGTCACCAATAACTGATATCACTCATAGATTTCCGGAGGATATACCTTTCATACAGAAAGATCGCGACTACTTCATGCACGCCCCCTGCGATGGTACAGGTAGTTGTACCGGTGGTAAAACTATATATACCGATCGCCCTGGAGGGAACATGACTTTCGTTTCCGGCCCCAACGCCTACTATCCCTACACCCCTTACACCTACCCCCATCCTCTTCGCACTGATTGTGCAACATATCCGACTCTTTGCGATACAGGTTCCACTCCTCCCCCCTCGACAGGCTCGGGGCAAGTCACCCCACTCTCCGGCACCTGCTCCTCCTCTCCCAACGCCTGTTCAAGCGGTACTCTCTCCGATCAGACCGACACTACTACCACCTACCTCTGGTCTTGCCAAGGAACCGGTGGTGGCACTACTGCCTCCTGCTCTCTCCCCATACCACCCGGAGAAACTCCCATGCCTGTTGTAACTCCCACACCGACTCCAACCCCCACCCCCGAAGTAACACCGGCCCAACTATCTCCCGGCCTCTCTTCCACAAAGATCCAGAACATCACCACTACCGGCGCTCAAATCTCCTGGACCACCCCCAATCTCTCCATTGGTTGGATCGAATACGGTCGTTGGTGTCAATAAATACTGTGTATAACTCATAAACGCGCGGCGCATTTTTTAATAATTAGACGGTCAGATTTCTCCACCCGATGGCGCTCGCGATATACTTCTCCG
>JBAYFW010000093.1:0-3050 GCA_041667005.1 Minisyncoccota bacterium
AAAATGGAACTTGTGTTCGGACCACGGTTACCGTCGGCAAATCGACTTTGTCCGGCAATCCCGATCGGACGGTCATAGAAGCTCGCGGATATAATCTCTCAACGAGCGGACCTTGCGGCGGTAGCTCGACTCATCCTCGCCAAGTCGAAAGAGCTATTCAGGTCGTCTATAATTATTAAAATTCCCGGATGTCGGACATCCGGAAATAAAAATGCTATTCTTTGCCTATGGAAGGTAAAGTTCCCAAAGATACCATAAAGCGCTACTCAATCTTGGTTAAAGCCATCGAGAAGCACCGCTCCCTTTACCATACCCATGATAAACCGGAAATCAGCGATGAAGCTTACGATTCGTTGGTTAAAGAGCTTCAAGATCTGGAAAATGAATATCCCGGTCTCAAAAGAGCCGATAGTCCGAGTGTCAAAGTGGGAGCCGAGCCCCTCAAAGAATTTGCCAAGGTCAAACATCAAGTCCGCCAGTGGTCTTTTGACGATGTTTTCGATCTTGAAGAACTGAAGAAGTGGGAAGAAAAGGTCCGTAACTTCATGGTCAAAGCCGGATTGGGTCGTGAAAAATTAGAATACTGTTGTGAACTGAAGATTGACGGTTTGAAGGTCGTGCTGACTTACAAAGAGGGGAAGCTTGTTCAAGCGGCCACTCGCGGGGATGGTTCTATTGGTGAAGATGTTACCCAGAATGTTAGAACCATAGAGAGTGTGCCACAAGTTCTTTCCTTGAAATCTGAATTGATCGCCGTGGGCGAAGTCTGGATCGGCAAGAAAGAGTTGGCTAAGATTAATGCGGAGAGGGCTAAGCTCGGCGAGCCTCTTTACGCCAATTCTCGCAATCTGGCAGCCGGTTCGCTCCGGCAATTGGATCCTGCCGTGACCGCTTCGAGGAAGCTGGAGGTATTTCTATACGATATTGACCGGTTTGATTTCGGTAGAGGTTTAACCTCTGCAAATGGGAGAGGTCTCTCCTCGACAAGTCTCAAGACCCAAGGTTCCGAGCTGACTCTCTTGAAGGAATTGAGTCTGCCCGTCAACCCTTACTTCAAAGTTTTTGAAAATCTGGAAGGTGTCCAGAAATATTACGAAGAGTGGACTAAGAAAAAAGACTCTCTCGATTACGGCTTGGACGGCATTGTTATCAAAGTCAATTCTGTAAAGATTCAGGACGCTCTGGGCTATACCGGCAAGTCGCCCCGCTGGGGAGTGGCTTACAAGTTCCCGGCCGAGCAGGTTACGACTATTCTTGAAGACATTGTCTTCCAGGTTGGCCGGACGGGCGTTATAACCCCCGTGGCGGTCCTGAAACCGGTCAAGGTGGCCGGATCTTTGGTTTCCCGAGCCACTCTCCATAATGAAGACGAGATCAAGCGCCTGGATGTTCGTATCGGCGACACGGTCGTGCTCCAAAAGGCCGGCGATGTCATCCCGGATATAGTCACAGTCCTGACCGAGTTTCGAACTGGTGGAGCGAAGCCCTTTATTTGGCCCAAAACCGTGCCGGCTTGCGGGGGCGACGGCAGGATCGAGCGCGTGCCCGGTGAAGCGGCTTGGCGCTGTGTGGCCAAAGATTCTTTCGAACAGGTTAAACGCCGTTTCCACTACTTTACTTCCAAAAAATGCTTCAATATCGACGGCTTAGGTCCGGAGATCTTAAATCGATTTCTCGAAGCCGGACTCATAAGTAGTTTTGAAGACATCTTCGCTTTGAAGAAAGGCGACCTTTTGGCTTTGCCTAGATTCGCGGAAAAGTCGGTTGATAATCTGCTGGAAGCTATTGAGAAAGCCCGGGAAGTGACTTTGCCTCGATTTTTAACGGCTCTTTCCATTCCTCAAGTTGGGGAAGAGACGGCTTATGATTTGGTTAAGTATTTTACCGTAGCAAATCAGTCGCCTGAATCAATCATTGAAGAACTGATGAATTCGCGTATCGAGCGTTTTCAATCAATTTACGGCGTTGGTCCGGTTGTGGCCGAGTCAGCTTATTCTTGGTTCCAGAATAAAGAAAATCGCAAACTTTTGAAAAATCTTTTGAAAGAAGTTAAATTGATGCCGCTCGAAGATAATTCCAATAAGGTTTTGGAAGGGAAGTCCTTCGTCTTTACTGGAACCTTACCAAGTTTGGAAAGAGATAAAGCCGAGGCGATGGTTCGCCAGAATGGCGGTAGTGTTTCTACTTCGGTCTCAAAAAAGACTTCCTATGTTGTAGCGGGAGCTGAGCCAGGATCAAAATTAGAAAAGGCCCTGGAATTAGGGGTTAAGGTGATTGGGGAGGAGGAGTTTAGGGGGCTGATCGAAAGGTCTGCGTAGAGATAAGTAGGGTATAGTTTATTTTTTCACCGAAAACTTAAATCTACACTACTTGCAGACAAAATTTGAATCGTGCCAAGTTCCGTTACCAACTTTTAACCCAGAGTATACTATCTCTTGTGTTCCCCCAGATACTTCACTATAAAAACCGAGATATAAACCGGGATTTGCGGGATTTGACCAACAATAATACCTATATGAGTATGTGCCAATTGGTGTGCCGTTTCCGGTCATGTTATTTACCGGATCGACCGGAACAGAAGGCAAATAATTATTAGTGACCAAGAAAGGTAGAAAATTACCTTGCGAACTATAGTCCCATCCGCTACCATCTGATACTTCTCCGCTTGTACAAACACTGGAACCAGGTTCCGGTAAACATCCATGGTCAAGATAAAAAGAATAAAGAGCATTGTATATCTGACTCATGTCGGACATTCGTTTAGCATCCCTACTTCTGGCCCGAGCGCTATTAAGAGCAACAAGGGTCATGCTCGCCAGCATCCCGATAATTGAAATAACCACCAGAAGCTCGATGAGGGTGAAGCCTTTATTGTGGGATTTTGTTTGCATTTGCCAGAAGATAGCTATTTTTCATGAGATATGGGCATTTTAATGCTATAAAAACCTTTAGTCCAGCAGTTACAATTGATGGGTAAGGTCGATTACCAGTTAATTCTAACACATATGGATCATTTACAATCGAAAAGTGAAATATATATCGGGATGGAT
>JBAYFW010000094.1:0-2938 GCA_041667005.1 Minisyncoccota bacterium
ATCGGATATTCCTTCCGGAAAGATGGTGGAGCATCAGCGGACTTGTCCGCGACGGGAGGAATTTTACCGAGAAGTGGACCAGACCGCACCGTCGAAAAATTCTGTCGGTGCAAGTTCTACACGCTGTGTTATTTGAGACAGCTGTTAGACCGCTTTCGCGGTTGTCATAGAGAGTTCGTTCAGACTGTTCGCTCTATCTTTTGATGAGCCGTGGTGCAGTCAGTCATTTTACAGGTTCCGGGCTGCCTGCCGCTTCCGGAACTTTGCGCCCCGCCGTTATACGCGGGGCTGCCTATTATATATAATTTGAAATTAGAATCTCTCCCCAAAATACGTTACAATAGACAAATATTCCCATGTACCTGAAGTCCTTGGAGCTTTCCGGTTTCAAATCGTTCGCCAAGAAGGCAACGATCTCTTTCAGTACCCCGATTACCGGCATTGTCGGACCCAACGGCTCGGGCAAATCCAATACGGCCGAAGCTTTCCGCTTCGTCTTGGGCGAGCAATCCATCAAGTCTTTGCGCGGCAAGCGCGGAGAGGACATGATCTGGAACGGCGGTGGCGAATCAGCTTCGAGCGCCGGCCGGGCCAATCGGGCCAGCGTCAAACTAACTTTCGACAATAGTGGAAAGCTTTTCCCAACTATCGATTTTGATGAAGTCAGCTTAGAGCGAGTTGTTCACCGAGATAACAGCAATGAGTATCTTTTGAACGGCAGCTCGGTCCGTCTCAAAGACATTGTTGAACTTCTAGCCAGTGCCCATATCGGCGCAACCGGCCACCATATTATCTCTCAAGGCGAAGCCGACCGGATTCTCGGTGCTTCCATTCGCGAGCGCCGAGAAATGATCGAAGATGCTTTGGGATTGAAGATCTACCAATGGAAGAAGCTCGAGAGCTTGCGCAAGCTCGAAAAAACCGAGGAAAATATGAAACAGGTTGAATCTCTCCGCCGGGAAATTGCTCCGCATTTGAAGTTTTTAAAGAAACAGGTTGAGAAAGTGATGAAGGCCGAGGAGCTTCGCCAGGAATTGATCGCGCTCTATCGGGCCTATTTCGCTTGTCAAGACTCCTATTTGAAGTCAGAAAAAAATAAAATTGAAAGCGAATTAGCTGGACCAAAAAGAGAGCTTGAAGAACTGGAAAAGGCTCTAACTGGTGCCAAGAAAATCTTAACTGATTCTAAAAGCGCCGATCAGAAAAGCGATGAACTTATCAAACTTGAAGGCAAGCTCCAAGAGATTCGTCTGGAGAAGGATAAGGCTCTCCAGGAATTGGGTCAGCTCAACGGGGAAATTAGTGCCAACCGTCGGGTGATCGAGAAAGAAGAAGAAAGGCAAAAAAGAGAAGAATTTCAGACTGTTTATTTGAAAGATGTCGAGGAGGTAATCGGCCGGATTGAAAAACTTGAGATCATTGTAGATGCCAAATCTTTGTTGGCCGAAATTATTAAGACCTTGAAAGGCTTCGTTTCCGGCCATCGGGTGGCTAGTCATTCGGCTTTGGTTGGTGAGGCGCACAAGGAAATCGAAAATCTTGTTGTTAACAAGAAAAAACTCGAAGAGAAAGTCGCTTTTATCGGTCAGGGTGAAACAGATTGTTTGCGCCAATACGGAGAATTGAAAAGTTTTATTGAAAAGGAGAAAGATACCGATCGGCAGGCCGAGAGGGACGTTTTCCGGATTATTGCTAGGCAAAATGAAGTTCGGAACATTTTTAACTCTTTGAATATCCGCCTGGAAAATTTGAAGCGTGATGAGGCTGATTTCAGACAAGCTTTGGGCGAAGCGGGGATGGTGGTCGGACGGGAAGCAGTTGAATATCAAGGGACTAGGGACGAGGGACTAGGGACTAGGGAATCGCAGAGTGAGAAAAGGCGACAGATAGAAAGATTGAAAATCAGGCTGGAGGAAAGCGGGGCGGCGGGCGGAGCCGAAGTAACAAAAGAATATAAGGAGACTGAAGAAAGAGATATCTTCCTGGGCAAGGAACTGGATGATCTCTCCAAAGCGCGCGATGAACTCCATAAGCTCATCGCCGAGCTCGATGTTCGGATCGATTACGAATTCAAAAGCGGCATTTTGAAGATCAATACCGAATTCCAGAAATATTTCAACTTAATGTTCGGTGGCGGCCGGGCTGAACTATTGGTAGTCAAAGAAGCCAAGAGAAAGAAAGTTTCGGACGAAGGAGATTTAAGTAATCTTTTGTCGGGAGATCTGGAAAGAATTGAGTCGGCGGGTACTGAAGAAAATGAAACCAATGACGGACCGGAAGGACTCGATGTCAATGTCAGTTTGCCACGGAAGAAAGTCAAAGGTTTGATGATGCTTTCCGGCGGCGAGCGGGCTCTGACTTCGATCGCTCTCCTTTTCGCCGTTTCCCAAGTCAATCCGCCGCCCTTCATTATTCTCGACGAAACCGACGCTGCTCTTGATGAAGCTAATTCCAAGAAATATGGCGATATGATCCAGGACCTTTCGCGAAATTCCCAGCTGATCTTGATTACCCACAACCGCGAGACCATGTCCCGGGCCGGCGTCATTTACGGCGTGACGATGGGTGGAGACGGAGCCTCCCGACTATTGTCGATTGCTTTTGAAGAAGCGGTGGCTGTTGCTAAATAATGTAAAACGTTGCAAATGCAAAATGAAAAGTGCCCTCCTACGCTAAAGCTACGAAGGGCAAGGCAAAAATGCAAAGTTGAAGTGCAAAGTTGTTTAGTTGTGTCATCCCCGCGAAGGCGGGGATCCAGGATATTACCACTCAAGGTATTTTTTCAGTTACATCCTGGATTCCCGCCTTCGCGGGAATGACAACACAAAACACTTTCAACTTTTAACTACAACTGTAAACTTATAACTGTAAATTGTAAACTCTCCCTTCTTCTTACTTCTTGTGCTATGTTTGTGTAATGTCATTTAGCGAAAAGAAA
>JBAYFW010000095.1:0-2869 GCA_041667005.1 Minisyncoccota bacterium
AACATGAAAACCTGCATCAGCATCCGACCCAAGCGCATCGTCTACGGCAGCGACAGCCAGGAACAAGGTAAGAAGAAATAATTTTTAAGATCGATCAACACCAGAGTCTTCGGCTCACGGGCACGCTAAACGGATGAACAATAACGACGCCAAAGATTCTTTAAGGAAGATTTAAGGGAAAAAGCGTCTGCAGCGATCCCAGCGCTTGCAGCGTCCGTTAAAAGGATTAGATTTTCCGACGTCATTCTTGGTCGGCTCGTCATGAGATCGGGGCGTATAAACGATCCTGGAGGGCGTGTTCTTGATAAAAATGCCCACCGGCGCCACCATAGCCAGATCTGGCTCTTTTTTCATTGCCACCCACAAACCCAAGTTCTTGTCCCAATCGACTACGCCCATAATCTCTGGTAATGAAAGGTCCGGTTTATCTGAGCAGAAAGGGGGGAATTTATCTAAGCGCTGTCGTTTCCTAGTAACGGCCCATAATCAGATTGAAATACCGACGAGAAAAGGCGATTACTAAAAACTGCCCCAAACTGATGAATTCAGAGATAAAGAGATAAAGTTGGCGGGATAGTGGACAGATTTTCTATCTCTACTACGAACAGAGATAAAAATAACTTCAATATTTCGAAATTCCTCGACGAGGAATGGGTATTCGTAGAAAAAGCCCATCGGATTCTCCGACGGGCTTATCTATATGGCTCCCCCGAAAGGTATCGAACCTCGGATACCACCGCCGCCCTAAATGCATCTCTGATCACAACCCATTCTGGGAATTGAACTTATTTTGAAAAAGTTGAAATTAGAGATACTTTTCGAGCGCATCAATTGGCTGATTTCAGTTGTCCCGACAGACACCCACTGGCAGTCTCTCTCATCACAAAAAAGGTTGATTTACCTTATATTAGTGTGGACAAAGTGTGTACGGCATGGTATGCTTGAAACGTAAAAGAAAGGATCACCTATGCCAGTCATACAAAAAGATACCCGGATCGACCTGAGGATTGAAAACTCCCAGAAGGACTTCTTGGTCTATGCCGCCGGTCTCAAAAACATGAAGCTCTCAGCTTTTGTTTTAAACAGCGCGATCAAGGAAGCTGAGGATCTGGTGGCCAGTAAGACCCAGTTCGCCCTGCCTGAGGCCCAATGGAAGGCTTTTAGCGCGGCCTTGGACCGCCCTGCGCGCGAGAACGCAAAACTCAAGAAACTATTCAAGGCAGTAGATATTTTTCATGGATAAGCTCAAAAGCCCCATCCTTCTGGACCAGCACCATGATGTCGATGATTTCGACTGCGGTGCTGAGCCTTTAAATAATTACCTTAAGAACTTTGCTCTCACCAACAATCAAAACGGATCGGCCAGGACCTATGTCACGACCAAAGCCGCTAAGATTGCTGGCTACTATACATTAACCCCGGGCTCGGTCACCAAGGCCACCACACCGCAACGTATCGGCAAAGGCCTCGCTAACCATCCGGTTCCCGTCATCATCATCGCCCGTCTGGCCGTCGATAAAACAGAACAGGGCCACGGCATCGGTAAAGCGCTCGTCCGCGACGCGCTGTTAAGGATCGTTGACGCCGCCGAAATTATTGGAGGCCGCGCCGTTCTTGTCCACGCGAAAGACGCAGAGGCTAAACGCTTCTATGAGCAACTTGGCTTCGATCCTTCCCCCATAGACCCGCTTCATCTTTATCTACTCATCAAAGATATTCAAAAGACAATCGGACTTTAATTCTCTAAATTATTTGAAGAATATCGACGGGTATCTTTGATTTATTGTCGACATTGGCGAGCTATCTCTCTTTATTTCCTAGTAACGGCCCATAATCAGATTGAAATACCGACGAGAAAAGGCGATTACTAAAAACTGCCCCAAACTGATGAATTCAGAGATAAAGAGATAAAGTTGGCGGAATAATGGACGGATTTTCTATCTCTACTACGAATAGAGATAAAAATAACTTCGATATTTCGAAATTCCTCGACGAGGAATTGGTATGCGTAGAAAAAGCCCGCCGGATTCTCCGACGGGCTTATCTATATGGCTCCCCGGGGGCACCGCCACCCTATAACCATCTCTGAACGAGACTGCTCTCTGATTAGCCTGACTATAATAGGAACTAGCCAAACAGAGATAGTTTTCGAACGCATCAATTGGCTGATTTTAAGAAAAAATGTCCAACTCGATGTCCAAATACGTCCACTTTTTCTGGACATGACTATTATAACCTATTGCGCCCCAATGCCTTGCTCATGTCCACCCATGTCCAACGGACATTTCCCATAAGGGCAAATGTCCACATCCAAGTAAGCTACTGGATTTCGTTACAATATCGGAATTCTCTCTCTTTTAAGAATGCACACATCCCGTCTAATCCAGGGAACAAAGATTTTCTTGTTATACCCATCGCTTCTAAATCCTGCATTACTTCTTTTCGCTGGTTTAATTTTATACCAATCTTTTTTAACACTCCATAACGGCCTAACCAGGAATCAACATGTTCAACATTTGTAAGCATAAAGACAGATTGTTGAGCTGCGGCCCTCTGATTAAATGTTGATGGCAACTCAATAACTTCTAGAAAAAGTCTTGGATCAAGCATTGTGATCCTATCATTCCTAATCTTTTTTTCTTTCCATAGATTCACATCGAAGAAATACACAAAAACACACTCTTCTTTATTTGATTCTTGCTTACTAGTTACTTGTTCAAAAGCAAAGAAAGAAGCAACATACGGCGATTTTGCCCAATCCAACAATGGGGTAGGAAAACCATGGTGTTGCGCCTTGCTAAGTAAACCATAAAAAGAAATCGGGTTGCTCTCTGCATCTAAGAATTGTTTTTCTTCATTAATTATGTAC
>JBAYFW010000096.1:0-2699 GCA_041667005.1 Minisyncoccota bacterium
CAATCCTGAAAGCTCACGAAGCTCTGAAAAAGGGTGAGTTTACCGCTCTAGAATTAACGGAAGCGTATTTAGAAGTTATCACCGAGAAGAATAAGGAAATTAACGCCTATCTGGAAGTTTTTGAAGATGCCAGAGAACAAGCCAAAGAGGCCGATAAAATGATCAAGGCTGGTAAGGGTGGGGTGCTCACGGGTATTCCTTGCGCGATCAAAGATAATATTTTGATCCAGGGCCGGATCGCCAGCTCGGCTTCTAAAATTTTAGAAAATTATCATGCTACTTACGACGCTACTGTTATAAGAAAGCTCAAAAAAGAAGGCGTCGTCTTCCTGGGAAGGGCCAATATGGATGAATTTGCTATGGGGGCTTCGACGGAGCATTCGGCCTTCGGGGTTACACACAATCCTCATGATCTGGAAAGGGTTGCCGGCGGGACCTCCGGCGGTTCAACAGCTGCCGTGGCTATGGATGGGGCCTTATTCGCGCTTGGTTCCGATACCGGTGGTTCAATCAGACAACCCTCTAGTTTTTGCGGGGTCGTGGGCCTAAAGCCGACTTACGGAGCTGTTTCTCGGTACGGAGTGATGGCCATGGCTTCTTCTTTGGATCAGATTGGCCCGGTTACAAAAACCGTGAGCGATGCTGAAGTTGTTTTCAACGCCATTCGCGGCCAAGATCCCAAGGATGGTACGACTATATCTGAGACAACCTATGAGAAGAAAATTATAGGCAAGAAAAAGCCGGTTATCGGCATTCCCAAAGACTTCCTGGGCGGCGACGGTATTGATCCTCTCGTCCTCAAAGCTTTTAATTCTTCGATCGATTCGCTCAAAGTCAAAGGCTATGAAGTTAAGGATATAAAATTGCCAAACATTTCCTATTCGATCGCTACTTATTACATCATCGTTCCGGCCGAAGTTTCTTCCAACATGGCCCGCTATGACGGAGTTAAATACGGTTTGCACGTGGACGGTAAAGACGGCATAGATGATTACTTCAAAACTCGCGGAGCGGGCTTAGGCCGAGAAGTCATCCGCCGGATTCTTCTTGGCACCTATGTTCTTTCGGCCGGCTACTACGATGCTTATTACAACCGCGCTAATGCTGTTCGTCGAATGATCACGGAAGATTTCCTGGAAGCCTTCAAATCAGTCGACCTTATCGCTACACCAACAACACCAGGCCCGGCATTTAAAATAGGTGAGAAGACCAGTGATCCAGTGGCTATGTATCTCGAAGATATTTTCACTTGCCCGGCCAACTTAACCGGTCTGCCGGCCATGTCTATTCCTTGCGGAACTATTAAGAAAGAAGGGAAAGATTTGCCAATCGGTTTGCAGCTAACTGCTAGACACGGCAATGAGGAGACGCTATTTGAGGCGGGGAAGGAAGTGGAGTAGTATCTCAACTCGCGTTATAATATTGTCATGTCTCCCGATGTTGTTACGCCGACCTTGAATCTGCCGGACTATTCGTCTTCGTTCCTGACTGGCACTCACTGGCTCTCAGCCAATTACCCAACTTTCGTTTCGATCGTTAAGACCGGGTTTGGTTTCCTGGTTGGACTTTCGATCCCGATGTCGATCTTCTTTTTCATTGGAATTATCTATTGCGTGGAAGGTTTGAAGCGAATTCGTAATCGAGAGGATGAAATGTTTAGCCTGAAAGTCGAACCAGCTCTCGAAACCGTTGATAATGGCGATCGGGCTATGGCTCACCGCTGGGATAAGGCCAAGACCCTTATCGAATCGACGAATTCCAACGATTGGAAACAGGCTATTATCGAGGCCGATATTATGCTTGACGACCTCCTGACCAGAATGGGCTATAATGGTGAGAGTATCGGTGACAAGTTAAAAAGAGTGGCCACGGGTGATATGAAGAGTCTGAATGAAGCTTGGGAAGCCCATAAGGTCAGAAATCAGATTGCCCATGAAAGTTCCTTTGTTTTGGATCACCATACGGCCAATGAGACTATCCAAATGTACAGGAAGGTTTTTCAAGAATTTTATTATATTTAAAAATTAATTAAGCAAAAATGAAAAGAAGTATTATTTTCAGTTTGACTCTTTCGGTTTTGGGTTTCGGTCTGATTTTCGGAACGGCCCAGGCGGCTGAAGCTTCTTTTCTATCAGGTGTCTATGGTCGGGTCGTTACCGGTGCGGAGAATGTTTACTCCGGCTTGACCTCCGGCGTCGTGTCCTTGGTCAAATCGGCCGGCTATCTTATTGGCAATCGGTCGGGAGTCGCTCAACCGACGGCGACAATCACGATCGATGGCGGTTCCAATAAGGTCTATAAAATCGGAGAGATCGGAACGTATGCCTGGACTTCCAGCAATGCTGACACCTTTGATTTTTCTATGACTTCGAATGATCCAACCAACTGCGGTGAAACGGATTGGCAGGGCAGCGAAGCCAATGGCTCTCTCGAGAATACTTTTGGAACGATTGATGCCGGCTGTGTTTGGGATATCGTTTTTGTAGCCAGCAACAGCGGGAACAATCTTTCGGCTTCGGATCATGTCCGGGTCACGGTTAATACGGTAGATGGCCAGACTCCGGTTAAACCAGCTTTTAAGTATGGTCCTTCCACAAGACACCTTCCCTATACGACCAATGCCGCCAATTATACGAACCAAAGCAGTGGCGGGGGAGGGGTTTTCAATCGATCCGGTACGAATTATTATCTGCAGGGTA
>JBAYFW010000097.1:0-2670 GCA_041667005.1 Minisyncoccota bacterium
AGTTCACAACGGCCGAATGGGGACAATTGAGCATGATCACAAGGAGCTAAAGAAAGGTTTTGGTTGTGAGTATACGCCGAGTAATGACTTTGAGAAGAATCGGGGAATTATCTGAGCGCTATGGGCCAACAGGATCAACCTGTTCTTTGAGGGACCAAACAATCCTCCCCGGGTATAAACGCCGGGGTTCCTATAGGAATCGGGGGCAGAATCCCCCGGGGAGACTTTGGCCTGTTCAATCAGAAAAAAGCCGTGGCCTTTAAAGAGTGGCTAAAGAATAGAGTCTTCAAAGGTAAACCACTCTCCATCGTCAGCCATTACAACTACCTGCGCCACCTGAGAACCTTTTTTGACTGGCTATCCAGAGAACCGGGATATAAAAGCAAGATAGCCCCGGCATCCATCAGGCCGGAAACAGAAATCGCCCTGCGTGACCGCGCTTTAATCTCCTTCACGCTTTTAAGCGGTATGCGCGATCAGGCCATTGCCACGCTACCTATAGGCTGTTTCGATGAAGAAACCCGGATCATCAGCCAGAACCCACAAAAAGGCGTTCAAACAAAATTTTCTAAACTCATCACCACCACGCTGTTTGAATTTGACCAGACCCTCGTTGACTTTTTCATGGACTGGGTAAAACATCTTAAAAACAAAGGCTTAGGGCCAACCGATCCCCTCTTCCCACAAGCTCAAACAGAATGCTCGCCGGGTAACCTGTCCTTTGAACCGGCAACCAAAACCGGAACATCATTCTGGAAGAGTGCCGGGCCAATCCGTAAAATCATTAACAAACGATCAGAAGAAGCCGGTTTGCCGTATTTTCCTCCCCACGCCTTCCGGCATCTTGCCGTTGACCTGGCATTAAGGGCCTGCAAGAACGGCGAACAAATAAAAGCCATCAGTCAAAACTTCGGGCATGAATACATCGCCACCACCATGTATTCCTACGCCAACTTTAACGACGACCAGCTTTCACAAATTCTTAAGAGCATTGATTTCCAAAGGAAGAACGTCCCGGAACATGACAAGAAACTTGAACAGATAAGAAAGATACTCCTTGACCAATAGAATAAAACGCTATACCGTGCAAGAAAGGATTTAGCCCAATGGACATCGTCAAACGCCTCGAAATATACCGTCTCGAAAACAAAATACCCCAGGAAGCTCTTGCCGAAAAGCTGGGTGTTGCCTTTTCCACCGTTAACCGCTGGCTAAATGGAAAATCGAAGCCCAACCTAATCCAGAGCTATCACATTGAAAAACTAATCGCGAAACCTGCCGGGAGAAAAGTTCATGGCCACGCTTGATTTTAAAGGCAAGTCCATCATTCAGAATTACCACATGACCGTCAAATATCACGAACTTGTGCCCCAGAAAGCCAAAAGCTTAACCGATAAAGTCAGCCTGAACGATAACCTGATCATCCACGGCGACAATTTAAAAGCCCTCAAAGCCCTGCTCCCCATGTATGCCGGAAAGGTCAAGTGCATCTACATCGACCCGCCATATAACACCGGAAATGAGAATTGGGCATATAACGACAACGTAAATTCGCCCATGATGCAAGAGTGGCTTGGAAAAACCGTAGATCGTGAAGACTTAACAAAGTCTGATAAATGGTTATGTTTATTAGCCCCTCGCCTAAAATTACTTCGAGACTTATTGAGCAACGAGGGAATTATTTTCGTTTCTATAGATGACATAGAAGTTAATCATCTACGGCTATTAATGGATGATGTTTTTGGAGAAACACAATTTCTCGCTCAATTCATTTGGAAAAGTCGGCAAATAATCGACAGCAGAAATCAAAATAAGGTTTCCATCGATCACGAATATGTTCTTTGTTATTCCAAAACCAAAGATATTCCTTTACGAGGGAAATTCTCCGATAAAACGAAATATTCCAACCCGGATAATGATCCAAAAGGCCCTTGGATGAGCAATAGCATCTTGGGCTTAGCGACTGCCGAGGGGCGACCGAATCTTCACTATGACCTTATTGATCCAAAAACAAAGATTGTTTACCCATGTCCACCAGAGTCTGGCTGGCGATATTCCAAAGAATCAATAAAAAGAAAGATCGAAGAAGGTCGAATTATTTTTCCAGCCAAAGGCGGAAGACCAAGAGAAAAAAAGTATCTTGATGAACTGGCGGACGAATTTACAGGTTTTTCTTCTGTCCTACCAATAGAAGCTGGCTACACACTACATGGAACGCGCGAATTAAGAGAAATATTAGGAACAAACCAATTTGATTTTCCTAAGCCACATACTCTCATCAGAATTTTGCTTGAACAGGCAACGAACAAAAACTCTATTATCTTGGATTCTTTCGCTGGTTCCGGCACAACGGCTCACGCCGTCCTTGACCTCAACAAAGAAGACGGCGGCAACCGTAAATTTATCCTGATCGAGTGCGAAGCCTACGCTGACACGCTCACCGCTGAACGCGTCCGCCGTGTTATTAAGGGCGTTCCAAAGTCCTCGGATGAAAAACTCAAGAACGGACTGGGCGGATCATTCAGTTACTTTGAACTTGGCAGACCCATTGAAATGGACGGCATTCTCTCCGGCAAAAGCCTCCCCTCCTATAAAGAACTGGCCCGTTATGTGTTTTACACCGCCACCGGGGAAGAGTTTAACGAGAAGGCCGTCGATGAAAAGAAACAA
>JBAYFW010000098.1:0-2595 GCA_041667005.1 Minisyncoccota bacterium
AATTCCGGCACCAGATTTACCCATAGCTTCACGAACCAAATCCGTATGAGTTTCGGGCACAAAGACAACGATTTTTACATTCTCTGAATTCATTGAATAAATAAATACTAGCATCTTCTAGTATCAAAAAACACCGCAAACGGTGTGCTTTGATGGCGCCTGGCTACAGCTTGATAGCCGTGAGAGGGCCAAAACCCTTCCAAACGCCGTTCACGATATAGCAGAATTCACAAACAAATTCAAGCTCTTTTTCATCCAAAATTAATGATATACTGTATTTATGACAGCTATCGCGCAATCACAGATCTTCTTTTTTATTTCCTCGATCGGCTTCATTGTCCTAGGTATTCTAGGCACTGTTCTCGTCGTCCTTCTTATCAAAGCCGCCTATTCTTTCCTCCGGATCTTAACGAGGATCGAATCAAGCCTTGATAGCATCGGCGACGCCACCAAGGATCTTATTGAAGAATTGCGCGACAATGTCTTTTTCCGAATGATTTTCCGTCCGGGTCGCAAAAGCCGGACTAGATTACCAAAGTAATTCAAAAAACTATGAGTAAAAATTCAATCAAGCCTTCATCCATTGTCGCTTTAGGAGCCGGAGCAGTCGCTTTGGCAGCCAGCACTTACTATTTCTTCGGCCCCATGGGCAAAATCCACCGCAAGAAAGCAGCTGGCTGGATGATCAAGATGAAAGGTGAGATTATCGAGAAGATTGAAGAAGCAGGAGAAGTTTCCGAAGAGGTCTACAAAGGTATCGTTGATACGGTCCTAGCTTCCTATCTAGCCACCGGTAAAGTCGCCACCCCGGAGCTCCAGGCTTTCGCGGATATTCTCAAAGGTCAGTGGAAGAATATTGTTAAGACCCTGCCGAAGAATAAGCATGTTAAGAAGGCGGTCAAGAAGGCTAAGGAGATTGTCAGCTAAACCACAACCAATTTCCTGATTATTTGAGCGGCTGCCAAAACCGCATTGTTCCGGTATTTCCGGAAAGGATAAGCTCCAAGTTATCCCGACCATCCAATCGGTAATTATTAACTTTGGCAATTTCACCCGTGAAGATCGATTCTTGCGAATCTTGGCAATACATTTCTGTACTCATTAAGCGGTCAATCGAAATGTAGCCGTCGCTACCGACTTGGTATTGACCACTAAAGCCATTACAATCGGTTCGTCCGGCAAGTTTCCCGTTCAATAGTGTCATGCTGAAAGTATCGGGCTTCTTGGGTGTAATAATGGAACCGTCTTTCATGACTGTTTCTCTCCAGAGCCAAGTGATACCTTCGGCTGTCTTGAAATCACCGGCCGGTATACTGCCAGCTGGAAGCTTGCCTTTGGGAATTGAACCGGCGCTTGGACTAGAGATAACGAGAACAGTAGGAGTAGCCGATATCAGATTTCCGGGCTTTATGACGAAACCTTGAAATATAACTTTGCCGTTTTGATAAATAGTCACATCATTACCTTTATTCCAAAAGACAAAACTCTCGTCATCATTGGCATAGCGGGCCCCGGAAGCCGAAATGACTTGTTTCAAAGTTATGCTCCCAAAGGAGCCTCCGAGATCTACTTTGCCTTCCGAAAACACAGCATTAACTCTTTGGCCGCTGCTTGAATAAAAAACTGCCGATACGAACACGGGAGCCCCGCTTCCAACTCGCGCATCCTTTGGTCTTGTCAAAAGAAAAGCGGCTGCAGCAATAACAATAATAATGACGGATGCAATGGTAATTTTTTTATTCATTTTTGGTTGGGATTATCGATAAATTAGAATTTCATATTATACCAATCTAACCCATAAGTATCCTGGATCAAGATCCTCTCCCCTTTGGCCCAGGTGGGATTCTTTTGTAAACCCAGAAGTTTGATAGCTTCCTTGACCGACTCTTCGCTAGTGCCCTCTATCTCGAGATAAGCCGGCATTCCGGGATATTGATCAAGATCGAATGACCAGGCTTTGAGAGAAAAAGAAATCCGATCTTTCTCCTGATGAGCATATTTCTCCAAGCCTAGTTCCTGGAAGAGGTCGGCTAATTCTTCAGGCTTTTCAATATTAAAATTAATCTCTTTATGTTTCCTGGCCACTCCGATAATGTTGGACTTAGCCTTCCATGTTACTTCGTGCTGACCTTCGGAATTGGAACGGATCCGCAAGAACCAAGGATCCTCTCCTTCCTTAACGCCCTTGATCCGGAACCAGTCCACAATCAAGCGCGTTTCCTGTTTCTTCTTGGCACCCAAAGAAAGCAGCTTCTTTTTAATCTCTTCGGTGTCGATATCGAGGACTTTGGTTTCTATTTCGTGGGACATGGGGAAAGTATAGCAGGACGATAAAATTTTATCACTTTTTTATCAGGATTTTATCACTATTTTATTAGGATTTTATCTCGCACGAGTATAATCGCCAAAGATTCTCAAAATAATCACTTCAACCTGCGGGGGTGCCGAGTAGTTCGGGGCCCACTCTTGTCAGTCTGGGCTTGCGGGTGCAACTCCCGTCACCTCCACAGGTTAAAGCGATTATGTCAATTGACTTTCAAGATCATCAAGAGTATACTGGCTTCATCTGACAAGAGTGGGTAAAGAACTATTCGT